>JAQWGO010000014.1 GCA_029238175.1 Henriciella sp.
ATGTATCGTCGATCATTTCTGACATTGGGGCCGTCGGCGGGGCGAGCGGTGAGGCAGGATTTGACCTTACATTCGACGCGCAGGTTGAGCGTTTGAAAATGCGCGGTAACCTTGATCTCACGAATGCGATTATATCGGTCAAGAACACGACAAAAGGACTTGAGTCTTTTGCGGCGCAAGGCGTGTCCGAGAATGGAAGTACAATTGAGGCGTGTTTGAAGTCTAATGGCCCGGGCCAAGCGTCTGACATATCCTTGAAGGCAAGTGACGCAGGTTTCTTGGCGGCAGCATTCTTTGGTGCAGATTTTATTACGGGCGGCAAACTCGACCTGACTGGAACGCTCGCAACCGAAACAGCGCCGACCAAGCTCATGGCAAAAATCTCTGATGCACGCCTAAAGAATGCACCATTCTTTACCCAAATCCTGTCGTTGGCCTCCCTAAGAGGACTTTCCGACACACTGTCCGGTGAAGGTGTGCTCTTCAGCAAGATTGAAGCACCGATCACAATCGGCGGCGGCCGCTATGTTGTAGAGGGGGGGCGGGCGAGTGGGCCGGCGCTTGGTTTGACGGTGAATGGTTGGATCGGAGCGGATGGTAAAGGAATTGAGCTGGACGGTGTTTTGGTGCCGAGTTTTGGGGTGAATTCTGTTTTGGGCGGTGTGCCAATTATTGGTGACTTGCTGGTTGGGCGTGAGGGAGAAGGCATCTTTTCGATCACCTACTCGGTCAGCGGCACGCTTGAGAAAGCGCAGGTCGCTGTTAATCCACTGTCAGCTGTAACACCCGGTATTTTAAGGCGAATATTTGAAAACCCGAGCGATACGCGAATTCCAAAGACGCTTCCAGTTGATCCAAATCTTAAGCCGCCGGGTGAGAAACTGCCCGATCTGCCAGACGAAGAGGTGATATCCCGAACGCCTGACAGTGATGGCTAAATGGGTTTAACGAGGGCGAGTCTTTTCTTGCCGACTTGAACTTTGAAGGCATTTACGTCGTCTAGAACGCTGTTCCAGTCATGATGCTGGTCTGCGGAAATTTTCACATCATTTATACGAACCGCGCCTTCATTCATTTTCCGCCGTGCTTCGCCATTTGACGCCACGAGTTCGCCAGCCCGAAGTAGAGCCGTTGTTGTGGGGCCTTCTGGGTGTTCGGCCTTCGTGATTTCAAATGTTGGAAGATCAGCAGAAACGCCGCCGCCTTCAAAGGCTTTTTGCGCTGCGCCTGCCGCTTCGGCCGCCGCAGTGGCCCCGTGAAGCATCGTCGTCGCGGCATTGGCGAGCGCGATTTTTGCGTCATTGATCGCTGCGCCTTCGAGGGCTTCGAGTGCGGCAATCTCATCCAGAGACAGGTCAGTGAACAGGCGCAAGAAACGGCCAACGTCAGCGTCTTCCGTGTTGCGCCAGAACTGCCAGTATTCGTATGGGCTGCGTCGATCAGCGTTCAACCAAACGGCGCCGTCCGCCGTCTTGCCCATCTTGCCGCCAGAGGCGGTTGTGATGAGCGGACAGGTTAGGCCATAGCCTTGGCCGCCATCGGCTTTGTGGATCAAATCGGCACCGCCAACGATATTACCCCATTGATCAGAGCCGCCCATTTGCAGGCCGCAATTGTGGCGACGCGACAGTTCGAGGAAGTCGTACGACTGAAGCAGGAGATAGTTGAATTCGAGGAAGGTGTAAGGCTGTTCTGCCTTCAATCGGCGCGCAACAGTATCCTGCTTAACCATTGTATTGATTGTGAAATAACGACCAATATCCCGTAGAAAGCCAACGTATCCTAGGCCACTGAGCCAGTCATCATTATTGACCATAATCGCATCAGTTGGACCGTCGCCGAACGTCAAGAATGGTTCAAAAGCGCGCTTGATACCTGCAATATTTGCGGCAATCTTCTCGTCCGTTAGGAGCGGGCGCGACTTCTCTTTATCAGTAGGGTCGCCAACCTTTGTCGTGCCACCGCCCATAAGAACGATAGGCTTGCCGCCAGCTTGCTGAAACCGGCGCAGCATCATGATGCCAACCAATGATCCGACATGAAGACTGTCGGCGGTTGCATCGAATCCGATATAAGCGACAGGCACGCCCGATCCACAATACTCATCGAGTTCTGTGGTGTGGGTGACTTGCTTGATATAGCCGCGCTCATCTAGCGTGCGCAGAAATTCGGATGTGTAGGCGCTCATGAAGGTCTTCCTTGGTGAAGCGGCGCGGTTAGCATGGGAACGCGAAATGTTGAACAGGGATGCAGCAAATTTTGATCCGATCTGGGTTGCTGGCTTTATGTCGGGCACGTCATTGGATGCTGTAGATGCCGTTTTGATCAAAACGGATGGCGAGACAATTTTTGAATTTGGCCCGGCCACAGAGCGCAAATACACCGCAGAAGAGCGAGCGATTTTACACCATGCAACCGATGCAGCACGGGCATGGAACTGGGTCGGACTAAAGCCGGAATCGGCGTTTTCTGAAGCACGCAGAACAATTGTTTCGACGCACGAAGCAGCCTGGAAACAGCTACTGATTAAGGCGAAAGACACCGGATTGAGCCCGGATGCAGCGCAGGTTGGCGATAGGATCATGCTGCTGGGTGTTCACGGGCAGACGGTTTTGCATCGTAGGCCGACGGAAATGGCGAAGGGCGCGACTTTACAATTGATGGATGGTCCGGCTTTGGCCGTGAAAACCGGGCTTACGGTCGCGCATAATTTTCGCAGCGCCGATGTTGAAGCTGGCGGCGAGGGCGCGCCCTTGGCCCCGATCTATCATAAGGCATTATTAGAGCGTCTTGGCGGCGGGCCAGCGGTCGTCTTGAACCTTGGCGGCGTTGCCAACATTACGGCGCGTTTGGCGGATGGGTCATTGCTGGCGTTTGATACAGGCCCGGCGAACGGACCGATTGATGAATGGGTCGAAGGCCATGATCGCGGCACGCATGATGCGGGCGGATGTTTTGCGGCGGCGGGGCATGTGCATGAAGGATTGCTGGCAGGTCTGTTTGAGCATCCATGGTTCAGCGAAGCGCCGCCCAAGTCGCTCGACCGTTATGACTTTAATGCCAGTATGGCGCGCGGCCTCTCGTTTGAAGATGGCGCGGCGACATTAACCGCGTTTAGCGCGAGGGCCGTTGCGGCGGGTATCGCGCAATTACCACAGCGACCAACACGGATCATCGCTTGCGGCGGCGGTCGTCATAATCCGACATTCATGACAATGCTGGCCGATGCTTTGCCGTGCCCTCTGCTCAGCGCCGAAGATGCAGGCTGGCGCGGCGACTCGATTGAGGCAGAGGCTTTTGCGTTATTGGCTGTAAGAACCCTGCGCGGTCTGCCGATCAGCTTTCCCGGAACGACAGGCGTCCGGGAGGCGATGTTGGGTGGGTTGGTTACAAAGCCAATCGCGTAATGCAAACATTTTAGCATTCTTTTCGCGCGATTTGTGCTAGCCTCCCTCAACTTTGCTCAAAGCCAAGAATTAGATAGGCTGGGTGAAAGAGTTCTGGGAGGAGCGGATTATGGCGAAGATGGCTTGGAAAGTTGCACTACTGTTTGGGGCGAGTGCGTTGGCGGGGTGTTTGGACACCAGCACGGGGCCAGAGCCCGTGTTTCCAGACGACGCTGTTGACTTGTCAGACGTAACGCCGCCGCCCGCGAACCCAACCAAGAACGCCTATTTCGGTGATTTGCACGTTCATACGCGCAATAGTTTTGATGCTTTCATCTTTGATACGCGGGCCTCGCCGGACTATGCCTATCAGTTTGCCAAAGGGGCTATTCTGGATAATGGCGCGGGGCAGAAGATACAGCTATCTGGACCGCCGCTCGATTTTCTCGCGGTGACAGATCACGGTGAGTATCTGGGCATTGTGCCGGAAATGGCGAAGCGCGGAACGGATCTCAACAAAACGAAAACGGCGCAGTCCATTTTCGGACTGACCGCGCAGGATCGCCGGGCGAACTTTTTGCGCATTGGCCAGACGGTCGTGAACGGCGAGGAGATCGAAGAAATCTACGACCGCGACCACATGGATGACGTTTGGGAAGATACGGTTGAGGCCGCAGAAGACCATTACATTCCGGGCGTGTTCACGACGTTTGCGGGCTATGAATTTACAGCCATGACGCAGGTCAGCGATGTTGGCGCAGCAAACTTGCATCGCAACGTAATCTTTCGGGATGAAGCGCCGGAGCGCCTGTTCACGACTTTGGACAGCACGAACCCTGAAGATTTGTGGAGCTGGATGGATGAGCAGAGAGCCGAAGGGTATGAAGCGATTGCCATACCTCACAATTCAAATGCCTCTAACGGGCAGATGTTCGCCTTGGAAAGCTATACTGGCCAAGCGTTGAATGCGGCTTATGGCGTCGACCGTCTGCGCAATGAGCCTTTGGTTGAAGTAACTCAGGTGAAGGGCACGTCAGAGACGCATCCTAGTCTGGCGCCAAACGATGAGTTTTCGGACTTCGAGTTGTACGAGTATTTGATCGGTACGCCAGCGACATCGGATGTTGTGCCGGGAAGCTTTGTTCGCAACGCGCTGGGCCGTGGTTTGGGGATTGAGGCAGAGACCGGAAGTAATCCGTATCAGTTTGGTTTTATTGGTTCTAGCGATACTCACCTTGCCGCGCCATCGGTGGATGAGGAGACGTTCTTTGGTAAGTTCCCGCACGATCTTGACCCTGAGCATCGTCTTTCAACGCCGCCAAAGGGCAAGAAAGAGTGGCC
>JAQWGO010000016.1 GCA_029238175.1 Henriciella sp.
AACGGAGTTGATCCGCGAGCATTGTCTGCACGCATTGAGTCCATGCCTACAAGCAAACGCAAAAAAGTATGGGCGAACTATAGATTGTGGATAGCCGAAGGCGCGAAGGCACAAGGGTGGTTAGGTGGTATTGGCGCCATGGCGATTGGGCTCTCTGCATTCATCCCAGTAATCATGGTCGTTAATCAGATGGGCTCTCTCGCTCTATACATTTCCTGCGCATTTACCGCTGGATTTGGCTTGTTTCTTTCTTGCGTCGGCGCTCGACATGAACGTAAATGGCGAGAATCTAATCCATTTAAATTTTAGGCGTTGAACGTCTCCTCTGACGCCGAAAGCAGGCAATGGCCTCACCCCCATAGCGCTTTTGTTGGGGATGAAACTTTACCGTTATTGTACTTTAACCCATGTGGCACATCTTCGGCCAGCCAGAGTGGTCCATCTAGGTCAATGACGTCCGCCGCCTGACCTAAGATGAGTGCTGGAGCCATGCTGAGGGATCCGGCGACCATGCAGCCGACCATTGTTGAGAGGCCGCAGCGTTTGGCCTCTTCCAACATCGCCAGTGCTTCGGTTAGCCCTCCAGCTTTATCGAGCTTGATGTTCACCGCATCATATTTGCGTGACAGGCGTTGCAAGTCATTGCGTGTATGGACGCTTTCATCGGCGCAAATCGCCACGCGGCCGGGGCGCTTTAATAGGGCGAGGTCATCGCCCGCGGGAAACGGCTGTTCAATCAGGATAACGCCAAGCTCAGATGCCTTGCGCACGAGCGATGGAAAATCAGCTGGGGAAACGCCTTCATTGCCATCCAAGATGAGTTTGGCATCGGGGCGGGCGCGGTGAACCGCCTCTACTCGCACTAAATCGTCTGGGCCGCCAAGCTTTAGTTTCAGGATTTTCGCGGGCGTCGCCTTCGCCGCCGCCGCCATCTCTTCTGGCGCGGCTAAGCTGAGTGTCATCGTGGTTGGTAAGGCCTTGGGTTTGGGCAGGTTTGCCAACTGCCAGACCGGCTTGCCGCTTTGTTTTGCCTCAAGGTCCCACATGGCGCAGTCTACAGCGCAGCGCGCCGCACCAGCAGGCAAGCGCCGTTGTAAGTCTTCCCGCGATAGGCCGTTCTCGATCTCTTTTTGAATGCCTGTCAGCTGTGCCACAACACTGACCCGGCTTTCTTTGTATCTTGCATAGGGTACGCATTCACCACGGCCAATATGCTTGCCATCGTTTAGCTCAACCATGACCGTTTCGGCGGTTGATTTCGACCCGCGAGAGATCGCAAACGCGGCTTTCAGCGGCGATGATACGGGGGTAATTTTCATCTCAAGCATTGGCATAGGCTTTTCGGATTCGATTAAATTTCAACGACCTGCTGGGGGGCGTCTTAAAGACTGATAGGTTAAGGTAAACACCTAGTGAGGATAGGCGAACTTATGTCCGACCCAGAATTCGAGTGGATCGACGGTGACCGCCCGCAGTTAATGCTGCGCGGCGACTGGGCCGTTGCAACGATTGGCGGGATCGATGGTCAGCTACGAAAGTTCGCTGAAACCCATTCAGATAAAGGCTTGGCGACGGTTAACGTCGAAGCGCTGACCAAGCTGGATACGGCTGGCGCGTTTATCATAGATCGCACCTTACGGGCGCTTTCTGAGGGTGAGCCAGGCCTCACCGGGGCAAATGACGAGGTTGCAGATCTGTTGGCGCAAGCTCGTGAGATTGCCACACGCGAAGAACATGCTCCGCCAGTTGATGAACCCGGTCATGGCTTCGTTGATCTGTTGGAGCGAACAGGGCGCGGCGCTGAGCATATGTGGGATGAGGCGCTAGAAACGCTATCATTCTTTGGTGGCACGCTCGCGGCGGTATCGGATATCGTCATCCGTCCGGCCCAAATGCGCTGGACAGCTCTGGTCTCGGTCATGGAAGAAGCTGGTCTTGATGCGGTGCCTATCATTGCGTTCTTAAGCTTTTTCGTCGGTATGGTTGTCGCCTTTATTGGCGCAACGGCTCTGGCTGAATTCGGTGCCTCGATCTTCGTGGTTGAGATGGTCGGCATCGGTGTTTTGCGTGAATTAGGCGGCGTCTTGGTTGCGATCATTATTGCTGGTCGAACCAATTCAGCCTTCACCGCCCAGATTGGCGCGATGAAAATGCGTCAGGAAGTCGATGCCATGCAAACGCTTGGTCTTGATGCCATGCATGTCATCGTCGCGCCGCGTGTGATCGCGATGGTGATTATGCTGCCTGTGCTGACTTTTGTCGGGATGCTAGCCGGTTTGGCGGGCGGTGTCGTCGTAGGATGGCTGGCGCTGGATATTAATCCAACCGTATTCTTTAATCGCTTGCAGGAATATGTTCCGATCTCTCAATTCTGGATCGGTATGTCTAAAGCGCCTGTCTTTGGCCTTGCCATCGCATTGATCGGATGCCGCCAAGGCCTTGAGGTTGGAGGTAGCGTCCAATCGCTGGGTGAGCATACAACCAAATCCGTCGTTCAGGCGATATTCGCGATCATCGTGATCGATGCCTTGTTCGCCTTACTCTATATGGAGTTGGACATTTGAGCCCTGAAATCGCCATTCGTGTTCGCGGCCTCAAAACCGCCTATGGTAATCATGTTGTCCATGAAAACCTCGATCTTGATGTTCGGGCGGGTGAGGTCATGGGTGTGATCGGCCCATCAGGTTGCGGCAAGTCAGTCCTATTGCGGGCCATTGTCGGCTTAAAGAAACCTTCTGAGGGTGAAGTCGATGTGTTTGGCACTGACGTGATGAGCCTGTTCGGGGAAGACTATGCCACTCTGCAGAAATTGTGGGGGATCATGTTCCAGGATGGGGCGCTATTCTCTAACCTCACCGTGCAAGAAAACGTTATGGTGCCCATGAAAGAGCACGCAGATTTACCGCTGAAGCTTATGAAAGAGCTGGCCGATCAAAAACTGAAAATGTCGGGTCTTGAGGCATGGACGGGATGTAAATATCCGTCGGACTTGTCGGGTGGTATGCGTAAACGCGCTGCTCTCGCGCGCGCAATGGCGCTTGATCCGCCGCTTCTGTTTCTTGATGAACCGACTGCGGGTCTTGATCCAATTACCGCAACAGGCTTCGATCAATTGATCCGTGAATTGCAAAAGTCGCTTGGTCTAACGGTGTTTCTGGTAACCCATGATGTGGACACACTCGCGGTGACGTGTGACCGGATCGCGGTACTGGGCGAGCAAAAAGTTATCGCAGTTGGCACAATGGATGAATTAAGACGAGAACCCCATCCTTGGATTCAGGATTATTTCGGGGGACCACGTGGTCGCGGCGCAGCAATGGGAGCCGGATAATGGAAACAAGAGCAAACTATGCGTTGATCGGGGCTTTTGTCTTGATGGCTGCGGTCGCGGTGATTGGCTTCGTGCTATGGCTTGGATCATCACAATTTAACCGCGATTTCGCTGAATATGATATCGTCTTTCCGGGGCCTGTAACCCTCGAAGAGGGTTCGGCTGTGCGCTATATCGGTATCAAGGTAGGCGAAGTTGAAAGCGTCGGCATTGATCGCCGCGATGCTTCAATGGTGCGCGCCCGTGTTCGTGTTGATAAATCTACACCTGTGAAGTCTGACTCAACCGCAATTATCGATTTTGCAGGCATTACCGGCGTGACCTTCATTCAAATCAATGCTGGCACGGAAGGCATGGGGCCGCTCCAGCGCAAACCGGGTGAGGATGTTCCAGTGATTGCGGCTGGCCCGACGCCTCTAGCAGCGCTTTTCGATGGCGGAACAGAAATCGTCGGCCAAGCGAGTATCGCGATTGATCAGGCGAATAAGCTTTTGACAGATGAAAATATCGCAGCATTTGGCGAAACTTTGGTCAATGTTCGCGACATCACAGGCTCTCTCTCTCAGCATGATGATGACTTGCTTGCGCAAACGACCAAGACGATGGCGTCTTTGGAGCGTGCTGGGGACGATCTAAGTAAAGCAGCGATTGAAGCGGCATCTGTCGCAAATTCAGTAGAGACCGAACTGCAAACACTGAACGTTGAGCTTAAAGCCTTGGTTGCAGAGCTGAATACAGCCACCGGGGACGCGAGTGTGACCCTTGCCGAAAGCCGCAAAGCGATCGAAGCCGCAACTGCGCTTGTTGAGG
>JAQWGO010000026.1 GCA_029238175.1 Henriciella sp.
ACAGCGTTACCCAAATATGGTCACCCGTGAACACGAAGCTGCTTCGATTTATGACGGCAACGAGCACAAATGCAGCCAATAGGCCAAGTAGGAACCCTAGGGTTTCTCCAACCGGGCGGCGCTCTAATAGAGGCTCCTCACTCAGGGTCTTGTCCGGTCCAGCCTTCACTAATCAATGCCTCTTTCATCGGAAGCCTCATTAACTGCCCATCACGAGAAAAATATAGTGTTTTTCCATCGAGACTTACACTTGGTCCTAGATCTGGCCCGACGGTGTTTACCGACGGTCCCAAATTGGTAGGCAATTGCCATACACTATCTGAGTCACGTGTGGCCGTCCAGATGTCAACAAAGCCGAGTTTGGGTTCGCGGTAGGTGTAGAAGAAAATGCGCTCACCATCTGGCGAGACAGCCAACTGAGCATCCGCCCGCTTTGAGTTAAACCCATCCGGCATATTCGAAACGACCCAGTCGTTTCGCGCGTCATCCCAGACGGCTTCATAGATGTCATGGCCGCCCTCACCGCGCGAATGGTTGGAGGTGAAGTACAAACGCCCAGACATATCCATAACCGGGCTAAGCTCAGAAGCCCCGGTATTGATTGTATCTGATAAAGGCTCAGGCGTCGCCCAACCGCGCCCTGTTGCCTTCACGCGCCAAATGTTCGGATCCTGCCCCTTTCCTCGGCGCGGCAGAATGGCATTTGACGCATAATAGAGACGACCATCAGCCGGACTAAACGACGGCTCTGTCAGCATGCCTTGATTTGGAAACTCGCTAATCTCGCGAACTGGACCCCATTCGCCTTTTGCAGACTTACGCATTTCGTACAGGTTGGTTCGGTCGCCTTGCTCTTGGGTCCAAACCCTGATCGTGCCCTCTGCACTCTCAGTGAACGTGTACATTCGATTGAACTGACCCGGTTTTTCCAATTCTGGGAAAATAGGCTGAACCCCAATCGGTGCGCTAACCTCAAGACCACACGCCGCTAACAAAACAAGAGAGCTACTCATTAGAATTCGCACAAGAAAAACTCCACCATTCAAACCTAATTCCGAGTGCCTTATCGAAAGCGTGTGACAGTTTTTTATTTGGTTGTGCTCAACCCCCGCGAAACCCTTTTGCGACGACAAAAAGCTCTGGCGAACCTGCGCGGCTTGAAGGCGGCTTAATATGCTTCACAGTCCGAAACATGCGCTTCAATTGGACCATCGTTTCTGGTGTCGCTCCGCCCTGAAACACTTTCGAACAGAAAGCGCCGCCCTGAACCAAATTGTGCTCTGCGAAGTGGAGCGCCATATCCGCAAGGGCCGCTGTTCGCAGACTATCTGTCTGTTTATGACCCGTCGTGTTCGCCGCCATATCCGACAAAACCAAATCAGGTGGACCAGTAAGACCAGCCATCATCTCCGCAACATCCTGAGGCTCATTCACATCGCCTTGAATAATATAGGCGCCGGTAACGGGCTCAACCTCAAGCAGATCAATGCCAACAAGCTCTTTCACGCCGAACTTCACACAGACTTGTAACCACCCTCCGGGTGCGCAGCCCAAATCGACAACGCGCGATCCATGCTTCAGCAGCTTTGTCTGCTCATGAATTTCCAAAAGCTTGTATGCCGCCCGTGCGCGGTAGCCATCATTCCTAGCTTTCTGGACATATGGGTCAGAAAGCTGGCGCTCAAGCCACTTCTTTGAGCTTTCAGACTTTGCGCGGTGAGCGATAATCTTACGCTCGCCAGTTCGCCGACCTGACGTATTCTTATTCGCGCCGTCCTTAGGACCTTTCCAGCGACGTTTGCCATCATCCGTCATCAGAAACTCCAGTTGTTACTTGTGGTTTTGCCTCATCTTGCCCCTTGGCACGACGACGTTTATTGTTCCGTTTACGGCGCTTTGGGCCCTGCATCATTGAAAGCAGCAACCCTTCGCGCAATCCGCGATCCGCGATCCGCATACGGCCGTTTGGCGCAAGCGACCATGTCGCCTCTACAATTGCGCATCCAGCCAGCATCATCCCGGCGCGGTCTGTCCCGATTGTCGGAAATTTTGTGCGCCCAATAGGTCCAGCATCACGCAATCGCTGCACGGTGGTCATCATCTCTGCCTCTGTGATCCATTGCCCATCAACTTGATCGCGCCGATACTTGGTCAAGCCGAGGTGGACGCCGGTTAAGCACGTCACGGTCCCAGACGTTCCGATCACGTGAGCTTTACCATCTTCAAACAATTGCCGGATTTCGCGCGCACGCTTCCACTTATCCACGAGATTTTGCGCATGCTGCAACATTGCCGGATAGGCCTCTTCCTCCGGCAAGTGGGAAAAGGCCTCGGTTAGCGTCACCACGCCAATCGGCAAGCTGCGCCAAGCAAGAATTGGCGGCTTTTCGAGGATACCTTTTAGACCGCTTTCTTGAACGCTGGTCGTATCCGCCAGAGACATCTCCGTTGAGCCGCCACCAATATCAATCACCAGAACGCGCTCAACCTCAGGCTCGATCAAATTATGACACCCAATAAGCGCCAAACGGGCTTCTTCTTCAGGTCCGATAATCTTAAAGGTCAGTCCGGTTTCTTCACGTACGCGGGCAATAAACTCAGCGCCATTCTCCGCCCGGCGACACGCCTCTGTTGCGATGCAACGTACGTGACCGACCTTTTTAGCTTTCAACTTAGCTGAGATCTTGTGGAGCGCATCCATTGCGCGCTCGATAGAAGCGTCAGACATACGTCCCGTTGCTTCCAGTCCCTCCCCCAATCGCGCAATTTGCGAGTGAGAGTCGAGCACAGAAAAGCTGTCACGCTTTCGCGCGGCAATAAGCAGCCGGCAATTGTTCGTGCCGAGGTCCACAGCCGCATAGAGCGGTGCTTTTCGGCGGTTGCGAGATCCGGTCCGGCTGCTTGCCTTCCGGTCATCTCGCATTTTGTCATCAGCCATGTGCGGCCCAAATCTTGTATGTTGAGTTTAGCTGTAGCACACATTGATACATGAGTCATCGACCGAACCTCATACAGCGCCTTAAACGCCTATTCGGCGGCGCAAAGCCCGCACCAGAAACCGCTGTTTCTGTTGCGGATCCAGCTATTGTACCTGATCTGCCGAACGCGATTCCGACCCGGGAAGCGAAATACCAAATCGGACAGATTGTTCGCCACCGTCTTTTTGACTTCCGCGGCGTGGTTTTCGACGTCGATCCGGTGTTTGCGAATACTGATGAGTGGTATGAAGCCATTCCGGAGGAAGTCCGGCCCGGCAAGGACCAGCCATATTATCACTTGTTCGCTGAGAATGAGCGCACGCATTATGTGGCATATGTCTCAGAACAGAACTTGGTTGCAGACGATGACAATGCGCGGATCAGTCATCCCGACATCGCCAAAGTTTTCGAGCTAACCGATGGCGGCTATGTCCTGAAATCTGGCCAACGCAACTAAACTGGTTTGCTCGCCTCTGGTGAGGCTTTCTGAAACGCCTCAAGCTCCATACATTGCGCATCAATCTGGACGAGCTCTGGATAGTCGGAAGTATCAACATTGAAGCGGCGCGCATTGTAGATTTGCGGAACCAAGCAAATCTCTGCGATTGTTGGGTTCTCACCAAACAGGAATTCACTCGATCGGCTACCATATCGAGCCTCAAGCGCCGAAAACCCGCGCCTGATCCAGTCGGCATACCAGTTTGAAATGCCATCTTGATCAGCACCAAAAGTAAACCGCAGCTCATTCAAAACTGATGGATTATTCAACGGGTGAACATCACAAGCGATCGTGTCTGCAAACGCACGAGCCTTCAGGCGTTGCAGCGGAGCGGTGGGCAGGATCGGATTATGCGGCCACGTTTCTTCGATCCATTCCAGAATCGCCATTGATTGGCCAATCGTTTCGCCTTCAACTTCAATAGCTGGCACACGCATTTGCGGATTAAGCGACCGATACGCCGGTCCTTGGTGCTCTTTTCGATCAGGGTGCAGGTCAACCTGAATGGCCTCAAACGCGACACCTTTCAGATGAAGCGCAATACGCAAACGATAGGACGCAGAAGACCGCCAATAATCATAAACCTTCACCGTCATTCCAGAAATCCTTCTAATTCCGCAAAATTTTACCGTTTGCCCTCAAGACAACGAAACACTCGTGCGCTATATTAGTTGCATGAACAACCATTTTGACAAGCCCCCGCACGCAAATGCCGACTGGACGATCGATCAGGGTTGGAGTGAATATAGCGCAGAAGAGCATAACACTTGGGATGTTCTTTACAGTCGATTGATGGAAGTGCTTCCCAACCGCGCTGCGCCCGAATTCCTTGGTGGGTTGAAAGCGCTTGCGCTGGACAAAGGTGGCATACCTGATTTTGAGATCATGTCTGATGAGTTAGAAGCGCTAACCGGATGGCGTGTTGTCGCTGTGCCAGGGCTCGTGCCAGACGAAGTATTCTTTGAACACCTCGCCAATCGCAGGTTCCCAGCCGGTAGCTTCATTCGGCGTCCTGACCAGCTTGATTACATCCAAGAACGTGACGTCTTTCATGATGTTTTCGGGCATG
>JAQWGO010000034.1 GCA_029238175.1 Henriciella sp.
TGTTCGCTTTTTAGGCATCTGGGGGTACACTCAATTGAGCCAGTTCAAAAAGACGACGGACCGCTGTTGCGTGATAATCAAAGCGTAGCCGCATAGGTCCAGCAAGTATTTTGAAACTGTGTGCTGTGCTGGCATTGGGCAAGATGGACAATGGCGGCGTCAATATCCGGTTCCATTTAGAAACCTAAAAAGCGAACAGAAATTTACTCGTTGGGACTGGATTGACTACACTTGGGTGAAACCAAAGAATGATTTACGAGAAGAAAGCCAAAAGGTTGATCCTGACTCCATAATTGTCAGGGGGAGGATGTCTGAGTCCGAACGGCGCATACTCTTAAATCCACTGATCCGAGAAAATTTTTCTGAGTCGAACGCTAAAGGCGAATCGATTACTCTTATTCGCCCAAAATCGATAAAAGTAAAATGGTCAAAGAAGACTACCAACGAGCTACTAGACGAGAGACAAAAGCATGCGGAACTAAGTCGTCAATTATCTTTGCTTGACGGCGACATCGAAGATTTAGACCCATGCCCATACTCGTTCAAACTGTTTTGGGTTGATCAGAACGATGGGAAGCACGAACATGAGATGGATGACTGGGAAACGATCGGCGCTTATGCCCGATTTGAAGGCGAATATGGCGAAGAAAAAGCTCTTGAAATCATCAAGTTAAAATATGAACAAGAGCGTATCAAAAAAACTCGTTTTAGCCTTCAGCACGCATAAACGCAGAAATGCTACGCGAGGCACTCAAAACCAGTGGCTCCTTGTTGGATTACTGTCAGTTGAAGAGTCCAGTCAATCTGATATGTTTTTGTCCTAATCCTACCCACTTGGCTCACTTTAAACGGATCAATATCACCGTCACAAAGCATGGTAGAGGATTGAGACGACGACAGGGCTGGTGCCTTCAGAAGAATAAACCAGCCATCCCCCCTCTACCGCTTCACGAACCATTTGATCGGGTACTTAAACTGTCCATTGGTGGAAATGAGGGCGGTCCATGTTGCGCCATTATCAGCTAAAGTGATTGTTGCAGGCTCACCCAGGCGGGCGGGGCGTTGGCCGATTATTGTTGCGGGTTGGGCGAACACTTCGCCGCCGAAAATCGTTAGGAAGCCCGCATCGGCCAAATGCTCTACGCGGCTGCTGGCCCAATAGACGCGAACCTCTTCGCCAGCGCGAATGGCCTCTATAAGCGCGGCCTTATCCCCCGCGACGCGGGTGCCTTCGCGGTCTTGCTCATAGACGACTTGCCAGTTTGAGCTTGGGGAAGTTGCGACTTCTTCAGCCAAGCTTGCAGGCGCTGTGATAAGGCCGCCAAGCATAGCGACGAAGACGAAGATCAAAACGCGTGGAAAGGTCATTATTTGCTCCAAAAGACTAGCGCCGACGGATTCGGCGGCGCGTTACTCTTGTAACAAATCAGAGCCTTTCTTAAAGCGCGCTCTGATAAACTTTTAGTGAGAGAGCTTAATCGCCTCAGCCGGATCGATATCGCCGTCATACAGCGCGCGGCCTAGGATCGAGCCGTGGATCGGGCGGGTGCCTTTATGGGCGCGCAGGTCCGTTATGTCTTTGACGCTGGCGACGCCGCCGCTGGCAATGACGGGGATGGAAACAGCGTCGGCGAGCTGCCCTGTAAAGTCGACATTCACGCCGGTTTTCATGCCGTCGCGGGCAATGTCTGTCACGATCAAGGCCGCAACGCCGCAGCCTTCGAACGCTTTGGCGAGGTCTATTGCAGACATGTCGCTGGTTTCGGCCCAGCCTTCGACGGCGACCATGCCATCTTTTGCATCAATTCCGACAACGATTTGGCCCGGAAGCGCCTTGGCCGCGTCTTTGACCAATTGCGGATCACGCAGAGCCGCTGTGCCAAGGATAACGCGAGAAATACCGGCCTCTAGCCATTTATCAATCTGGGCCCGCGTGCGGATGCCGCCGCCGAGCTGAACCGGGGCTTTAGTGGCGCGGAGGATGGCTTTGACCGCGTCTGTATTGGCGCTCTGCCCCGCAAAAGCACCGTTAAGGTCCACGACGTGCAGGTTCTGAAACCCCATGGCGGCAAAGCGGGCGGCCTGATCAGCGGGGTCTGGATTATAGGCGGTGGATTTGTCCATCTCACCGCGCAGCAGGCGAACACACTGGCCGTCTTTTAGGTCGATGGCGGGGTAGAGGTGAAACGTCATGACGGGTTCCAAAGGACGAAGTTTGAGAGGATTTGCAGGCCAAGCTTCTGGCTCTTTTCCGGGTGGAACTGGGTTGCAAAAACATTGTCGCGGGCAACAGCGGCGATGATCGGCTCGCCATAGGTGGTGGTCGCGGCAATGTCAGTTTCTGCTGGGTTCCGGTAGGCGTAGGAATGGGTGAAATAGACGTGCGGGTCGTCGCCCAAATTGGCGAGAACCGGGTGGGGCCGCGCGATGTCTAGCTGGTTCCAGCCCATGTGAGGGATGCGATAGCCGGGGCCGGGCGTAATGCGGTCTACGTCGCCGGGGATCCAGCCGAGGCCAGTGGTTTCGCCGTCTTCTAGCCCACGTGTCGCGAGCAATTGTTGGCCGACGCAGATGCCTAGAAAGGGTGCGCCCTTGGTCTGAACCGCCTCTGTCAGAGCTTCGATTAGGCCGTCATGGCTTCGTAAATTGGCCGCGCAGTCAGCATAATGACCGACGCCGGGCAGAACGATACGGTCCGCATTCGCGATCGCGTCGGGGTCACTGGTAATGCGGATCTCACGGGTCTTTTTGGCATTATTTGCGGCAACACGCAGAGCGCGCGCAGCGCTGTGCAGGTTGCCAGACCCGTAATCGATTAAAGCGATCATCTTCATGGGCGCGGCTTTGCCCTAGAGGCTGCCTTTTGTCGAGGCCGGAGCACCGCCAAGGCGGGGTTCTGGTGTAACCGCCATTTTGAGGGCGCGCGCGGTGGCTTTGAAACAGGCCTCAGCGATGTGGTGGCAGTTTTCACCGTACAGCTTCTCAACATGCAGGCACATGCCGCCATTACCCGCCAACGCAAAGAAGAATTCGCGGAACAATTCTGTATCCATCTCGCCAATTTTATCGCGTGTGAAATCGACGTTGAAGATACAGTATGGACGCTTGCAAAGGTCGACCGCGGCGCGGGCCAGCGTCTCGTCCATCGGCAAATAGGCGTGGCCGTAACGGGTGATACCCGCAAAATCGCCAAGCGCTTGTTTAATCGCCTGACCGATAACAATGCCCGTATCTTCGACCGTGTGGTGGCCATCAATATGCAGGTCGCCTTTGGTGCGGACGGTGAGATCAATGAAACTGTGACGGCCCAATGCGTCGAGCATGTGATCGAAAAATCCGATCCCAGTCTCAATATCGGTCTTGCCGCTACCATCAAGATTGACGGTTACGGTAATGTCGGTTTCTTTCGTCTTGCGCGAAACTGTAGCAATTCTGTCGGTCATGGCGTCTCAGATAGGTTTATGAGTTCTGTCGACTAGCACATATCTGTTCACGACTCCCTAAACAATTGCTGCGATTACAGTTTTCGGGGCAATGGTAGCAAAGGTAGAGGCACTTACGTGACACCTATCAGGGCAATTCGGCAGGCATGGGCGCGCGCAAGCTTCGCGACCGTGATTCCTGTAGCCGCATTTCTGATGGGCGCTTTACTGTCCATTCTGTTTACAGCCTACTATTTTGGTAGCGCCTACGAGACTTTCAAAGTCGATACAAAGGCCCAAAAAGAGCAATTGGCCCGCGCGTTGGCTGGCGATTTGGCCGACAATGACATTGTTGAAATTCATGCAGAACTGGCAATATTCGCGCCGATGCGAGCGCGTGTTTTGGACGCTGAAGGCAATGTTATCGCAGGCCAGGTCGATCCTAAATTTGAGCGCCTCGTCCGCGAGTATCCAATCCAAATTGGAGATCAAAATCTAGGCACGCTGGTTGCTGCGCCAAGTGACGGCTTCAAACCGCCAATCGCCTATGGTTTAGCGGGTTTCATTATTCTGCTGATCTCGCTTCTGGCGGCAGGGTGTATGCGCTTATTCGCGGCGCGCGCGGCCTCATATGTGGACCGTGTAACCGAGATTGTGACAGAGTTTAATTTGCGCGAATCCGACGATTTGCGCGGCCAGAATCTAATCTTCGCAGAATTCCGGCGCCTAAATGTTGCAACGGTGCGGACAACGCGCCGGGTTGCTGGTGAGATCAAAAGACTTCGGGCAAGCGCCATGATCGATGATCGCACCGGATTGATGAATGACAAGGCGCTTGATGCAAAGATGAACAGAGTGCTGCAGTCAGCAACGTATGTTAACCCAGCAGCATTGATCACAATCGACCTGCGCGTTCAGTCAGGCGACCATGAGCAGGTTGATTCAAGCCTGCCGAACGAAGCGGTCGTCGAGATTGCCGCGCGCCTTTCCAGATTTTCTGAAGAAGCGATCAAAGCACGCGACCTGCCCATTGGTAGCTGGCCTGTAGCCGTTTTGTCAGGCGACCAATTCTGCTTGGTCATCGACAAGGGCGGCGCCCGCGAAGACATGTCCGTGATCATCCGCGATCTACAAACAGAATTGCGGCAGCCAATTAAGGTCAATGATCAGACGTTCTCTCTTGCGGCCAATGGCAGTATCGTCATGGTGCCTGAGGATGCTGACTCTGTTCTTCAGGCTAAGCAGCGCGCGCGGGCCACGATCAACAATATAAAGGCGCAAGACAAAACAGGATTTGCATTCTACTCACCCCGTCTTGAACGCCAGCGCGATGCCCGGATAAAACTGGAAACAGAGCTACGTGAAGCCGTAAGCGAAGATCGGTTTATTCCCCTTTATCAGCCTAAAGTAGACCTTAGCACGGGCCGCATTATCGGCGCAGAAGCCCTGGCGCGGTGGCGCCTGGAAAGCGGGCGTCTTGTTTCGCCTTCTGTATTCATCGACCTTGCTGAACAGACCGGCCTGATCAATGGTATTGGCGAACAGATCATGCGCAAGGCCTGTATGGAAGCTGCGCAATGGGCGCATCGCGGGCATCGCCTGAACCTTGCCGTGAATGTCTCTCCGCGCCAGTTTGAGCGCGATGGATTGGCCCAGATGATCTTGGACGCACTGGCAAAATCTGGCCTTTCGCCGCGCCAATTGGAAATTGAGATTACGGAAAGCCTTGCGATTCAACAGCCGCATCGGGTCCGTTCAGTGCTGAGTCCACTCCGCAAACTTGGCATTAAACTCGCGGTTGATGATTTTGGTACAGGCCACTCTAACTTGGCTGTGTTGACCCAGTTTGATTTTGACGTGTTCAAGATTGACCGCCAGTTCGTTTCTGGCACACCAAATGATCGTCAAGCCAATGCAATTGTTGAGATGATCCTTGGCATGGCGACAACGCTGGATATGCAGATCGTTGGCGAGGGTATTGAAACACCGCAGCAAGCGGAATTCCTGAAACGCAAAGGCTGTCACATTGCTCAAGGCTATCTTTATAGCCCGCCAATAACAGCCGCAGCGTTCCGGAAAATGTTGGACGAACAGCCATTTATGGCCACCCGCCTATCGGCCTAAAACACGTTGATTAGGCGATCTTGGTGACAAGGGGCTTGCAAAGCGCTTTGTTTTTCGCCACATATATTTAATGATAAACGATAAATCTTCGAACGGGCCCGACTGGCATGGTACGACCATCCTCGCGGTTAGAACCGATACACAAGTCGCCATGCTGAGTGATGGTCAGGTCTCTATGGGCCAGACCGTTATGAAGGGGAATGCCCGTAAAGTTCGCCGTATTGGCGGCGGTGATATTCTGGCCGGGTTTGCCGGAGCAACAGCGGATGCCTTCACTTTGTTTGAGCGGCTTGAGCAAAAGCTAGAGCGGTTTCCGAACCAATTACAGCGCGCGGCAGTTGAGCTAGCCAAAGAATGGCGGACTGAGAAGTATCTTCAAAAGCTAGAAGCGCTGTTGATCGTGGCCGATAAGGAAACCACGCTGGTGATTACCGGATCTGGCGATGTTCTGGAGCCTGAGCATTCAGTGGTCGCGGTTGGGTCTGGCGGAAATTACGCCCTATCAGCCGCCCGCGCACTCGTCGGTTATGAAACGGATGCTGAAACGCTAGGCCGAAAGGCGATGCAGATCGCAGCGGATATTTGCGTTTACACGAATGGCCACTTCACAGTGGAAACCCTAGATGTTTGATCGCGGAGATCTTCGAGCCGCCATTGGCGCTAACGTTCTAACCGCTGAACAGGCCTCACGGTTCGAGGCGTTTCTGTCCGCCAGAAAAGGTAGCGGCGATAGCGGCGCGGTAATTGGCGAAGAGAACTTGCGGTTTCTGGTCAATTTCAACGACATCTTCATTACGATTGGCCTGATCATCCTGTTCTTTGGCGTAACCGCGCTTATCGGTTCAGCCTCTATGTCTAGCATTCTGGCCAGTGGTAGCATCATGTCCGGCTTGATCGTGACCTTGCCAGTTGCCGCTTTGGCCTGGGTTATGATGGAATACTTCTGTGCGCGGCGCAGGCTATTATTGCCGAGCATGGCGCTGTCAGTGATATTTGTTTTGTTCATGACAGCCGCAGCAACGGTGATCGGCGTATCTTCTGCCAGTAACGAGATTATGAGTGGGGAATTCCACCCAGATAACCTGTTCCAGCAAGGCGGCTCACTTGGCGTCTCGATTTGGCTAGCGGCATTGGGCGCATCGCTTGCGATCTTCTTTCGGTTTAGATTGCCCTTCTCTCTCGCCTTGAGCGCGATTGCGGCGGCCGGCGCGGTCTATACTGCAGCAAGCTTTTTTGGCGATATTAATGATGTTGTCGGCGGCCCGCTTCTGGTGGTTATGGGCGCAGCGACGCTGGCCATCGCAATCATGTTCGACATGCGCGACCCGGAACGTATTCGCAAAGATTCAGACAATGCATTCTGGCTGCACCTCGCCGCAGCGCCGCAGCTTATTTGGGGCGTTAGCGCACTCGTAACCGGGTCAAATATTTTGGGCGGATCAAGACAAGCGCGGATAATGCGATGCAGGGTATCGTGCTTTTGTCTGTGTTGCTGCTGATCGCACTTACGTCGCTGGCCTTGAACCGACGCGCCCTGATCGCAGCCAGTCTTTTGACATTCATCATCACGCTTAGTTTTGTATTGAACCGGGTTGGAATTGATGGGCTGAATATCTTTGTGACAGTTTCGATTATCATTGGCTCTGGCGTCGTATTACTCGGCGCGGGGTGGAAGACTGCACGCAGGATGGTTCTTGTCTTTTTCCCAAGAGGGGGCACATGGGACCGTATATTCCCGCCGGAACCTGCATAAACACCCGTTTAGGAACATAGCGCATGACCACTTTGACGCCCGCCGAGATCGTCTCGGAGCTTGATCGCCATATTGTTGGACAGAATGATGCCAAACGCGCCGTTGCGCTGGCATTGCGTAATCGCTGGCGCCGCAAACAAGCCCCTGAAGGCTTGCGCGAAGAGATCACGCCGAAGAACATCCTGATGATTGGGCCGACCGGTGTTGGTAAAACAGAAGTCGCACGCCGTCTGGCAAAACTGGCCAGCGCGCCATTCCTGAAAGTTGAAGCAACCAAGTTCACAGAAGTTGGCTATGTTGGCCGCGACGTTGAGCAAATTATTCGTGACCTTGTCGAAGCGGCGATCGGTATGATCCGTGAGACAAAGCGCAAAACAGTTGAAGAAACTGCGCGAGATACGGCCGAAGAGCGCCTGCTAGATGCGCTCGTTGGTGAAGACGCGCAGAGCTCCACCCGCGAAGTGTTCCGCCGCAAGCTACGGGGCGGCGACATTGACGATAAAGAAGTCGATATTGATCTGGCAGAGACCGGAAGCCCGATGGGGATGATGGATATTCCCGGCGGCGGCGGCTCTATGGGCATGATCAACTTGGGAGATATGCTAGGCAAGGCGATGGGCGGGCGATCCAAGCGCGTTCGCACGACCGTGAAGGCCGCTTACCAGCCCCTTATCGATGAAGAAGCCGACAAACTGCTGGATGAGGACGGTATCGTCCGAGAAGCCATCCGCGCGGTAGAGGAAGACGGCATCGTCTTTCTGGACGAAATCGACAAAGTTGCCGGAAGCGCCGGGCGCTCAGGCGCAGATGTTAGCCGTGAAGGCGTCCAACGCGATCTGCTGCCGCTGATCGAGGGCACAACCGTTTCAACCAAACGCGGCCCGGTTAAGACCGACCATATCCTGTTCATTGCCTCTGGCGCTTTCCACGTTTCCAAACCGTCTGACCTATTGCCTGAATTGCAGGGGCGTTTGCCGATCAGGGTCGAGCTGAGCGCGCTGAGCCGAGACGATATGCGCCGTATTCTGGTCGAACCTGAAGCAAGCCTTATCCGCCAGCATCAGGCCCTGATGAATGCCGAAGGTGTGACACTGGAATTTGAAGAAGCGGCGATCGACTCGCTGGCTGATCTGGCCGTTAAAGTAAATGACACAGTTGAGAATATCGGCGCGCGCCGCCTGCAAACCGTTATGGAGCGCTTGCTTGACGAGATCAGCTTCACAGCCTCTGACCGCAGCGGCGAGACTGTGAATATCACTGAAGACTATGTGAAGGCGCAGCTATCCGATCTGGTTGGAAACGCGGATCTGTCTAAGTTTATTCTTTAGATAGAACAGATGACATCACCGTCAGATAAAGCCCTAAGCGCATTCAATCGGAATATGAAATATTGGCGTCAAAAGCGCCGATTCAGCTAGCTTGAACTCGAGGGTCTGGCGGGCACAACGTCTAGGCATATATCATTTATTGAGACGGGGCGATCCAGGCCGGGCCATGATTTAGTTATGCGGCTTGCAAAGGCGTTAAACCTATCAGTTCGTGATACAAACACGTTTTTGCAAAGTGCAGGCTTCGCACCCGTTTATCCCGACCTCCAGCCCACTGATGAGATCATTCAACCTTATCTCGACGCCATACACGCAATTTTGGAAAAGCATGATCCATTCCCAGCATGTGCAATGGATCCATTGGGGCAAGTTCTTTTTGCAAATCGCAGTTTTGTGGCATTCGCCCCGCAAGCATTGACCCAAACACCGGAAGAAAAGATAGAGACGTTTTTTGACCCTATGGGCCCCGGACGTGATTTGGTTGAGAATTGGGAAGAGGTTGTTTGGCACCTATTAGATCGTCAAAAAGCTGAGCTAACTATCTCCAACCATCCGCGGCTTGCAAAACTGGTTAAGCGCGGTGAAGCACTGCTAAAAGACGTTCCGCGCCTCCACCCGCAGAAGCCTGGAAATGGGGCATTTGTATTTTCGCCGCGCTTGAGAATTGGTGATCAGATTGTTTCAACTTTTGCCACTTTGATGCGATTTGAAAATGCATCTGAGGTCACGCTGAGCGAGATACGAATTGAGCTTGTATTTCCTGCCGATGCTGTAAGCCAAGCATTCTTTGAGAACTTAGCGGAGAGTAACACTGCGGCTCCCTTTAAGGGAATTGGGGCGTCTACTTTGAATGGCTAATAGTGCTTTTCATAAAGCAAAGGTACCCAGCCATGAAAATGCACGTCCAAACGATCGTTGATGTCGAACCGGAAAAAGCATGGCAGTTAATCGCTGACCAGTTTGGCGAAACAGGACAATGGACCAGCCTGTTAGATAGCTCTTTCGTTCAGGGTAAGGTGCAGAAAGGCACGCAGCGTATCTGTAAGATCGGGGATAAAGAACTGGCTGAGAAAATTACGCACCTTGATTGTTCCCAACTAACAATCTCATATGAAATTACAAAGGGCCGCCCGCCCTTCGTTGATGAGGGCCGCAATACATGGCGTGTTTTCCCTCATTCGGAAAATAAGTCGCGTGTTACGATGGCGCCTTCAATACAGCTTAAATGGTGGGCCATTTTTATGTCACCCCTCATGGCGCTGGGCATGAAACACTCGATGAAAAAAGTCTTGGAAGAATTCAAGCACTGGGCGGAGACGGGTGAAGCCCATCCCCGCAAGCAGGCCATGATAGATCACGGTTAGCGTTCGCGGCGCGGCATCAAGACACCGCGCGCCTTCGGTATTCACTCGGTGTGATCCCGGTCCAGCGTTTGAAAGCTCTGGTAAAAGAGGCGCCCTCGGAAAAACCAACAAGATAGGCAACTTCGCTAAGCGATACGCCAGAACCTTGTAGGTATTGTTTGGCGAGATCGCATCGCAAACTATTGACCACGCTGGAATAGTCAGTGCCCTCGTCCTTGAGCCATCGAAACAAGGTTTGACGACTAATCCCCATTTGCCGCGCAATCGAAGCTGCCGAGGCATCACCCTCATTCAAACTTGGAGCAAGCATCAGCTTAACCCGCCCTGCTGCCGTGTTCGCTGATCGCAGGTCATCCAACAATGTCTCGGCACGTTCTTCCAGAATACCAAAGACGTAATCAGTATTTTGTTTAACCGGCCAGGTCAGGGAATCTGAGTGCATTTCTAGGGCTGAGCGCTTTGCCCCAAATTCCACCGGGCATTGCAATACCTGCTCATACTGCCGCCAATATTGCGGCTTCGGCCAAGTGAATGTGGCCTTGATGACGGGCGAGCGGTCTAAGTATCGCCGGGCCCCACAAACAAGCCACGCGAAGGCCACTTCCGTTAGTTCGGGAAAGTCATCGGCAAATCTTTGGTGATCAACCAAAAACAACCTGCCTTGTTCCTCAACAAGATCAAACCGCGAACCATCTGATATCCCCTCGCTTTCGATGGCGAGTCGGCCATATCTGCGCAGCTGAGTGTAGGCGTCGCCAATTGTGTTTGAGGCCTCCATCAGTAAGCCGACAATAGAGATATCGGACATCCCAATCGCCGCGCCGAAATGTAGCGCTAGCGCCGGATCATTGGTCGCTTCTGTTACCAAATGCATGAGGTCTTTGTAGGACTGAAGCGGAAGGCGTCAGACTGTAGTCCAGCTGCCTCGGCGAACGATAGCAGTCCGTTTACAACCCCAATTGCGACGCTCGACCCTCTCATCGGATATTCCTTCAATGTTACGATCGATCAAATGCAGCGTTACGGATGAACATGGCCATTCCGCCCTGATTTACTACACCATCGAAATGAAACGTCATCTCTGCAGTCGGACTTGTTATCTGGCTCGTTTTTTAAGCCGAGATTTTAAAGGACAAGAACATGCTGAACAGTAACAATGAATATGGGCTTTCGCCACTTCGGCTATGGGTGATGAGAGTGCCCTACTTTCTTACTGGTGTCTTTTTTACAATTACAGCGTGGGGCGCTTTAATTGAACATTGGGGACAATTTGAACCCACAGAAGGCGTTGCATTTGCGTTCTGGGGCACCCTGTCATTGCTAGCTTTGCTAGGCGTGCGCTTCCCAATCAAAATGATTCCGGTGCTACTGATTCAGTTTGGGTACAAACTGATCTGGATTCTGGCGGTTGGTTTGCCATTGATGACGAGAGGCGAGCTAGACGCCAGCGGACAGGAACTCTTCCAAGCCAACCTGATAGGGATCATCATCGACGTGATCGCAATCCCGTGGCTGTTCGTCTTCAAAACCTATTTACTTGGCGCATTTCAGAGAACATCGGAACGCTGAAGCTAAGCGTCAGGCTTACTCAGCCGCTTGCGCGACCAAGCCGCTGGAATAGCCCATGACGTGGAATATCTCATTCTGGTCCATGACACCGCGGACGAGCTCTGAGCCGGGGCCGCTTGCGAAGATGGCGACGTCTTCACCTGCATGGGTTTCCGATTGCATGAACACCGTAGCTTGCTGTTTGTAGTTTATGTCTGTCGTGTCGACGTCTGAAAGGTCTTCACGGATACAGTCACTGCCCGGCTTGCAGGCGCCTGAACCATTGGCGTAACCAAGCGTTGTGTAAGGTTTGCCGTCGCCGCCTTTAGCGATGTCACCGGTTTCATAAGCAACTTTGCCAAGGATTGGATTGTTGCGGCGTGGGTAGCCCGCCATCGTCATTGTGTGGCTGTGGTCAGCCGTGACGATGATCAGAGTATCTGCGGCATCTGTCATTTCAACGGCCATTGCGACAGCCATGTCGAAAGCATCCGTATCGCCCAGCGCGCGCGCAGCATTGCCGCCATGGTGAGCATGGTCGATGCGGCCACCCTCAATCATTAGGACATATCCGTCCTGATCCCGGGACAGACGCGTAATCGCTGCTTTAGTTAGGTCAGCCAAAGCAGGCTCGGTGCCCGGGTCGGCTTCACGGTCGAGTTCAAACTGCATATGGGATGGCTCAAACAGGCCAAGGACACGGACATCTGAATCGAAATCTGTAGCGGCGAATTCCTCACCTGTTGCAATCACGGTGTGATCATCAGATTTTGCAGACCATGCGGCCAGCAAATCTTTCTCATCCGTGCGGCGACCACGTTTCGTATCGTATTCGGCGTCAAAGGTTTCATCGGTCATGAAGTGGCGACGTCCGCCGCCAAGTGCGACTTCAAAACCATCGCCTTCTGGCCATTCGATAAACTGGCGCGCGATATCTTTGCAGGTATCGTCGCCGCCATCGGCAAAACTTGTATCATCTTCCCAATCGCGGCTGGCGCTTTCGGCATAGGTGGCAGCCGGTGTTGCGTGCGTAATACGCGCGGTGGACACGATACCGGTGGCGAGGCCCTTGCGCTCTGCCAGTTCGAAAAGGCTATCGGTGCCCTGGCCTTCTTGGCTGGCGCAATTGCCAACCGAAATACCTGAACGCACACCCAAAACGCGTGACCGGGTTTTGACACCAGACACCATCGCCGTCGCGGTGGAGGCACTATCAGCGACTTGGTAGTCATGGCTGTAGGTTCGTGAGAGGGCCGCATTTGGCAGCTTTTCCATCGCCAGCTTAAAGCTTTCACCATCCGTACCGCGCTTTTGGCCTGCATAAATACGGCCCGCAGTAATGGTTGAGATACCCATGCCATCGCCAACGAAAATGATGACGTTTTTGGCTTTAGGTTGGAAGCCATCTGCCATGCGGCTTGTTACGGCTTCAGAGGCACTAACATAATATGGGTCAGCGGCCTGTTCCGGGAGTTCGGCGCGCTCAAGCAATGGCGACGGCGCTACGGCCTGCGTCTCTTGTTTGGCGTCAACTGAACAGCCCGCAATCAGCAGGCCAGCGGTAAGAGCGATAGGTAAACGCATGATGGTGTCTCCGAACTGCCGAATTAGTCTATAAAGGCTTTAAGCGGTTCTTGTGACGGATTTGAAGCAGTATCTGACTTAGGAGCTGTTTTACCGCGCTGGGAAACAATTATGGCGACAAGAATTAGGACCGCGCCAGCGCCCTGAAGCGGGGCCAGCGGCTCGTCAAACAGTTGCCATGATATCGCTGCAGCAACAACAGGTTGAACCACGACTAAGACACCAGCAATACTCGCCGGGGTGTGGCCCAGACCCGTAATAATGAACCCCTGTCCAGCCACTTGCACGGCGATGGCCAAAAATAGCGGTACAGCAAAGCCAGACAGCTCTTCCGGCATGAAACTTTCACCAAACAGGATAACAAGGACACCTGCGACCGCGATTTCAACAACAGTTAGCCAGAATATCGTTTCCAGTCCGCCTAGTGTGCGCCGGGCAACTTTTGATCCAACCATATAGCCTGAAACAAGGATCGCCGCGCCAAGCGCCAGCAGCTCACCCTTGTATTTCAGGATGATTGCCAAAATCCCGGTTGGAGCATCGGCATCAACAAGTGTTGTCTCTGCCACTGGGTTTGCGCCGCCAAGTGTTAAAGCAGCTGCGCCCACGATCGCCATGACAACAGCGATGCCCCAGAAAACGCTCGGTCGATCTTTCAGGAAAATCCAAGCTGTTAGCCCCGCGCAAATATTGCCAAGATTGACGATAAAGGTGGCATTCGCGACGGTCGTATATGTTAGCGACCAGTGCCAAAGGCCAATGTCCACCGCAAAACATGTACCCGCCACCAAAACAAAGACATTCGGCTTAGAGGGCAGTCTTTTCTGCGTCACCACAACAAGTAAAAACAACAAGGGCAATGCGAAAACATAGCGCCAAAAAGCAATCGCTTGAGGGCCAAGGTCATTCAGCCCAAGGCGCAGACCAATTGGCGCAAAACCGATGCAGATACCGCCCGCAAACACCATTGCGGGGCCGGCCCATGATGGCATGGACTTTGATTGATCTAACTCTGACATTTAGGAAAAGCCCAGCTGGTTGCGAATTTGCTCAGCGGTCATACCGTCTGCGCGCAAGTCAGCAAGCGATATACTTCCCTGTCGCTTGGAGAGTTTACGACCATCCGCATCAAGGACGAGCGGATGATGCCGATAGATAACGGGCGGCCAGCCCATAAGAGCCTGAAGTAACGTTTGTGTGTGCGGTGCATCGATAAGGTCTTCGCCGCGAATAATATGAGTAATCTCCTGTAAAGCATCATCATGCGTGGCAGCCAAATGATAAGCGCTTGGGCTATCTTTTCGCGCAATAACAATATCGCCGTGTAGGTCAGGATTAGCCCAATGAGTGACCACCCCTTCAGCGCTTTGCGTGGTGTAAGTTAACTGATCATAGGCCGGGCCAAGCCTGTCGCGGGCCGCCGTCAAGGATAGTCGCCAAGCGAACAGATCACCCCGGTCCAAACGATCCGCTTCTTGGTCAGGTGGCAGCTTTGACCCTTGAAAAGCGGGGATGTTCAGAGCCTCTGTTTCGGCGGCAATTTCAGCGCGGGTGCGAAAACAACGATAGGCTAAGCCGCGGGCGGCAAG
>JAQWGO010000036.1 GCA_029238175.1 Henriciella sp.
TTGTAGACATATATAGAGTGAGGTAAAGTTGAACTCTTTAGCCAATGGCGAGAACTTCGAAACACATCACAGCCATCCGATAGTGAAGCTATAAGGAAATTGAATATGGCATAATTAAGAGCCACATGCGCTGTAAACTTCTTTCCATCAAGTCCGGAGAACCCTCCGAAAAATATCGCGATTGCCGCAACAAATAAAAGATATGATACGACGATCCACGCAAGCCCCAGGTAGCTTCGTCGATAACGTTGTTGAATTTCATCCCAAGCAAAAGACATCCAAACAGATTTTTTACGCAAACCCTCAACAAGATCGAACACAGCAAGCCGGAATGAGAAACTGGAGCGGGGGTAAATTACGTTAATCTTCATAAGAATATTTTTTCTTTCACAGATTTCGTATAAATAATCCCAAAAAAAAACGAGACTACTTAAATCTAAGCATCAACAAGTTTATATTTTTCGCATAAATAATTATGAATGCTAATGTCTATTTCATTGTGGCGAACAATATTCATAAATGTTTCCTCGCCTAGCAAATCAGAAACTTCATTCAATTTTTCTTCTATACTCTTGGGAACTTTACTTGTTACATTCTTGTGCGCCTCATATACTTTAAAATCAGGGAATGGGCCTTGAAGATAAAGAGCCATTTCATGCATAGATTTCTCAAACTCTTCCACCAAACCAATAAAGGGGAGAGACTCTACAGTCGCCCAAGACTGTTTCTCTAAATCAATTATGCGCTTACCCGTAAAATGCGCTAAACGACGAGCTTGAAAATTCTTAAATGCATAATCATTCTGTCGCCCTAAGCGAACCTTGATATAATCCTCAAAACTATTTGATTTTGCCAAAATAGAACCGTCTGTCTCAACAGTTTGCTTCTTCTCAAAATCATAAGCAGATAACGCGCGCAAAACCGGATGTCGGATAAAAATGATTGGATAAATAGACGTATCTTCTATACCAAAGTCTAGCGATCCATGCCCCGTATGACTGGAAAAAACTGAGTAATCGCTATTTGCAATGTTGTAGGATCGCACCAAGTCACTATTAGACAGACGATTTGGAACTTTGAATTCCTTTTCGTTCCACAACTGGTCAAAGTTCCGCTTTAGAATGTGATCTACAGAAGTGCCCGCATTCTTGAATAAGTGATGGTGCAGAATGATAGAGTGCCGCTTATTCTGAAGCTTGTTTCTACCTGCCGACGCATCACCTAATGCGTATACATTACCCGAAGCCTCGTCACCCACACGGATAAGGTAATCAATAGAATCGCATAATTCTGCTTTACTGTCGAGATCATCTATTAATTTCGCGTTGGACAAAGCGTTAAACAGCCGCTTACTCAAAACAATCCTATCTTCAGCACATATAGAAGATTCCGCGGCGAACATAACCTCAGAATGAGAGTTCGGTGCCTGACACCCAACACCATCAAGCCCGACGCTCTCAAGGGCCAAAACAGGTGCGGACAAAACATCACTGTAGCGTAGTATGTGGGTTCCAAGCGGAGAATTCCGTATCGACGCAAGCATTAACCTACTCCATACGCTCTGACTTTCCCCAAAACTCGAACCAGCGCTTTTATATTCACTACTCGCATAAACCTCAGGCTCACAGGTCACCAAAATGGACTTGCACCAAAATCCATTTTTGCGAGCTACTTCTGACCATAACTGCGACAAGATTGACTGAGAAGGGCAACTCAATACGATTCCTAAGTCACTGTCTTCCACATCAATAAGCCAAGCCATCTCCATATCTTGAAGAAAGGTCTCGCGAAGCCAGCTCGCAGGCCCCTTCATTCCACCCAAGTTAAGATATGTTGGAATATTATGGCGCGTCACTCCAATCGCGCTCATCATTTGCTTATTTATATTCGCAATTGCGGACTTGGCCTTAATCTCTGGATTTACATAGCCACCAGCCACCAGACACTCAGATAGTTGGGAGGCTCCACAATTAGGTGGACTTATCAAAGACACAAAATTTCTCATCACACATCCTCCTAACTCTGCGAATACATCAAGCGAATTAAATCACTTCGCTTCAGACTTCGTAACAAGCCCATCAACAAGCATCTTTAACTTAGATTTTGCGGCACTCATTCCGAACTTTTCACTTACGAAAATTTGGCCATCTTTAGACATCGCACTCCACCTTGATTCATCAGTATAGACCCGCTCCATCGAGTCGGCAAAGTCAACAGCACTATCAGCCACCTCGATATGCGCACCTCCCACGAGGCCCATACCTTCTGCTGCTAGAGAAGTAGCCACAACAGGAACACCCATCCTTAGTGAATTTCCAACCTTACCTTTAACTCCGGCACCATATCGTAGCGGCGCGACAGTTAGCCGAATACCTTCTAAATACGCCTCCAGATCCTCCACAAAGCCTGTAACTATAACATCTTCATCAGCGTAATCATGAAAAGCCTCCGGCATATTGCTACCAACGATATGCAATCGAGCCCCTGTATTTTTCTTTCTATATATTGGCCAAATAACCTCTAGCAAATACTCAACCGCATCTACATTTGGCGTATGCCGATAGCCCCCGACGAAAGCAATGTCTTTACGCTCTTTGAAACCATTACTTCGCTCGTAGCTCTCATAAATTAACGGTATAACTAAGCTCGGGAAAGGACCAATTTCATCATGCAGATACTTAACCTCAAAATCGGAGACTAAAAGGGTCGCATCAGCCTTACGTATAACTTTTAACTCCAACTCTTTCATGTCACGACCCGCTTGAATGAGCTCCTCTGAACCCTCAAAACTAACTTGCCGCTCCATACGCAAATGGTGCAGATCCACAGTATCAAACACTATCGGGGTTGAAGGAAAGGCCGCCTTCAATCTCTCGAAAAACGCCCCTCCATGCGGAGCTCTTGACAGTATGAACAAATCAAAATTGCCACCATGCTCCAACATATACTGATGCGCATTATCCACATATGGCTTGTGAATAATGCGCACACCGATTCGCTGCAAAGCCCTACTATACTTCCCTGCCCAAGAAAGATTACTGGCGACAAAAGTCACCCTGTATCCCAACTCAGTCAGCAGCTTCATGTAAAAGAATGCAGTAATTGATCCGCTATCTCGGTCAGGCATTGGAACTTCTGCATCAAAAATCAGAATTCTTGCCTTCGGACATCTGTCGACCATCCCGAGGGAAAGGTCGCCCGGCTCACCATGCGAAGCAAGCACATTCCGCCAACGCTCCGCAAACTTACTCTTATTAATTTCTTGGTACTTTTTTACACCTGACGAGAGGTCTGTACCAGATGAAATGCCTTCGTAATGAACCACAACTGAAAGAGGTTGATAGATTACACGCTTCCCAGCAGCCCGGACCTTCATCGCAAAATCAGTATCTTCGTAGTAAGCTGGACTCAGTTCCTCAGAGAACCCGCCAAGGCTTTCCCACACCTTCGAAGGGATCATAATTGCCGCACCAGATATATAGTCTACATCTCGCTCGTAATTGTACTCAGGCAACAGAGGATCCTGCAACCGCCCGAAGTTCGCGCACTCTCCTCTATCCCAAATCACCCCACCTGCTTCTTGAAGCAATCCATTCGGATAAATCAGCTTTGAGCCAACAAGACCGGCCATAGGGTTTCTCTCAAAGCTCCCCACTAACTCATCCAACCACCCCGGTAGCACAGCTGTGTCATTATTGAGGAAACAGAGATAATCTCCACTCGCATGCTCAACCGCAGCGTTACAAGACCTCAGAAAACCCAAATTCTTCTTATTTATTATAACTTTAACATTGGAAAGTTCTCCCAAACTCTCCTTCAAAAACTTTCCCGAACCGTCAGGTGATTGATCGTCTACAATTATCACTTCAAAAGCTGTCTCATCATCTGACTCGAGAACGGCATAAACGGCCCTTAGAGTATACTTCAAATTTTCATATGCTGGAACAATGACAGAAACAACTGGCTTCACACGCGGCGAACGGGCAATCCCTTTAATTAAATCGACAACATCAGCTGCTGAAAGGCTTTCAGTTTTATCAAAGAAAGGCTTTGGCGGAAGTGGCATTACACCGGATGCTTCCCCGCCATGCAAATAATCAGCTAGTGCGCATTCTGTAGCTTGCTCCAAATAAGGCCTCTGCTGCAGATAATAAGACTGACCAAAATCCTCACTAGGGTGGAACCATATAGTATGCCCCCACTCCAAATAGTGATTCAGAGGGTGCTGATCCGGTAAAAGCTTCTGGCCGTAGTTGCGCATATAGTGGCCAGGATCAAAAAATTTATTTGGCCGCAGACTAGTGTCAAATGACTGAGTCGCATAATGCGACAACGGCTCTTGGTCATCCGCCAACTCTGCAGCGGAAGAATAATAAGTTCCATCAAAAAGCGGATGCACCCAACGATTAAGCGTCTCCCAAGTAGCTAAATAATCAACAACAGGGTGGACTTTGCTTTTCCCATGTTTCTTCATATAAAACTCAGGCCGCACCAACTCGTGAGTGGAAATATGGTGCACCTCACCGCTTGCCTCAAAAAGCTTCCTGAACTGCGTTATCTTTTCTTTAACCGAACCGGTAAGGTGCAAGCGCTTCAACTCGATCAACGGGTGCGGGTCGTGACCCTCGGCAATGCCATACATAAGAAAATGGCGAAGTGCGTCCAGAGTCCCCTCAAACACGCAATCAGCCTGCCGCGCATAGTGACGACTAGACAAAAAAGGAATGGCCCGGCCGCGCTCTGTTCCGGAAAGCAACTCCCGAAGCATAGCGCCATTCGATAAATCAAACCCATCCGCCACATATTCCCTGAAGTATTTATCACTATCCAACCACCCACATGGCCTTCTCCCCTCTTTAAAACCATGCTCCAAGTAGTGCTGAATAGCTGAATAGCCGGCCGCAATAACATCAGGATTTTCTTTTAGGTAAAACTCCGCATCAAAAAACGGGTTAGGGGACCTATTCTCTTTGTATCCATGCTCCGTGTAATGCTCCACAGCATTCAAGCCCCCAACACGCAAGTCAGGATACAGAAAATTATACCACTCGGCATCAACCAACCACGCCAGATCGTCCGCGTGAGGCACAGGCGAGAAATACCTGCTAATGTTTACATTCTTGAACATGCTAAAAAAAACCTACGCGATTAAATTGAATTGAGATCTAAATCCCTCAGGAGGCCATATAACCCCCTCTTCCTATTGGAAGTTTTATACGAAACCACTCAGATGTTAAGGCCTAAAATCCAAGATGAGCACATATCATAAAAATCAAAAAAACGCGTTCAGTTGAGCAAAGTTTTCAAACCTTCGTCAAAACTATAAACTGGCACCCAACCCAAGAGAACATTCGCAAGGCGTATATCAAGTATGATTGATCTTACTTCACTCGCCGCACTAGGAATAAAATTCACTTTTGCCTCGCGCCCCAATAACCGCGCAATTGCCTCAATCACATCAATAATGGATTTTCCTACACCAGTTCCTATATTTATAGTCTGGTCAATTGCACTTGGACGGGCACCACATTCAAATAAAGCACTAGTTAAGTCTCTTATGTGAACATAATCACGCACAGACTTTCCATCACCAAACACATCAATAGGTACGTCGTTCAAAATGTGATCGATGACTTTAGGCACTAAACCCTGCCCGTGCTTAAATTCTTGATCAGGGCCATAGGGGTTCGAGACCCTAGCGACAGTATAAGTCATATCTGCCTGGCTCGCAAACAAACGTAGGTGCTGCTCCGCAGCCAATTTCAAAACAGCGTAGAAGGACTTTGGATTAGGTTGCACACCCTCATGCGTCGGCTGAATATCGGAATCACCATAAATGGCGCCACCAGAAGAAACGAAAACAACATGCACCCCCCCTATATCACGCAACCACTCAAGAAACCTCACAAACAAGGTCAAGTTAGTTTCTATGTGACGAGAAGGATTGGTCCTCGAATTATAGGGTGTCATATCACCGATGAGATAATAAACTACCGACCCCGGTCTTATGACACCCTCAAGACAGCTAAACTCTGAAATGCGCGCTTCGATTTGCTTAATATTGCTTGGAATGAGGTTAGAGCGTTTAGGGCTAACTAATACTGGAGATTGACCACGACAGATTAAATCAAGCGCCAAATTCTTGCCAATAAATCCGCCAGCACCCAGTATAACGATGTTACAAATACTCATTTACCTCAATCTTATTCTACACTTCGTTACAATCACCCGAAGCCAGATACACATCATTTGAAGAAAGCAACGCCCTACTCAACCGCTAACCTTTGCAAATACTGACCGTAAGACGTCTTGAGTAAAGGCTTCGCAAGCTGAGCAAGCTGCGTACTATCGATATAACCCAATCGATAAGCAATCTCTTCCAGACACGCAACCCGCAAACCCTGACGCTCCTCAATTGTTTTGACGAACAATGCCGCATCTAGAAGTGAAGCATGGGTTCCAGTATCAAACCACGCATAACCGCGCTCCATGACATGTGCGCTCAATAAGCCGTCTGACATGTAATCTTCATTGAGAGTAGTTATCTCAAGCTCACCACGCGGAGAGCGCTTTACGCGTTTCGCACGTTCCACGACAGTTTCATCATAGAAATAGAGCCCCGTGGCCGCGAAGTTAGACTTGGGCGCCGCAGGCTTCTCTTCAATGCTTACGACTTTTCCATCATCGCCAAACTCAATCACACCGTATCGTTCTGGATCAGCAACTTGATACCCAAATATCTCCGCCCCCTTATCCAGACTAGCTGCACTCTTAACCAAATCACTAAGCCCATGACCGTAGAAAATATTATCTCCAAGCACTAGTGCGCACTTATCGCCATTGATAAACTCTTCACCAATCAGAAACGCCTGAGCCAAACCTTCGGGCTCCGGTTGAACTGCGTAACTAAACTTAACACCAATCTCGCCACCATCACCCAACAACCGCTGGAAGGCCGGCAGGTCATGCGGTGTTGAGATTATGAGAATATCGGTAATTCCAGCCAACATAAATGTACTGATTGGATAGTAAATCATCGGTTTATCATAAATCGGCAGCATTTGTTTTGAAACACCACGCGTAATTGGATAAAGACGGGTTCCAGACCCACCAGCCAGGACGATGCCCTTCATTTTTACTCCACCTTATTTTTTATAATTGAGTTCTGTGATGACATCTAAGAGGTGCTCGCGCCAGCTTGGGGCTGATATACCAAGCCTCGATTTAATTTCATCGGTACACATAACCGAATAAGTTGGCCGCTTAGCTGGTGTTGGGAACTGATCCGTAGTGATATCTACAACGTCGACTTTCAGTTCAGCCTTCTCAAAAATCGCCCTCGCAAAATCAGCCCAATGCGTTTCACCGTCACCACAAAAATGATACGTTCCGGCTTTCGCTGGATTTTTGAAAAGCTCTTTAAGAGTGATCAAGCCCGCTTCCGCTGCCGCTGATGCTGGTGTTGGCTTTCCAAACTGATCCGCAACAACCCTCAAACTATCTTTTGTTTTCGCAAGACGTAGCATCGTTTTAACAAAATTATTTCCGTGCGCAGAAAAGACCCACGACAATCTAATGATCGCTGCTGTCGCGCCGCTTGCATTCACAAGAGTTTCGCCATCACGTTTAGTTGTCCCGTAGACCCCCAATGGATCTGTAGCGTCGCTAGCTTTATAAGGCGAACACCCTTCGCCATTGAATACATAGTCAGTTGAGTAGTGAACCAACGGAATTCCAGCATCCGCGCAACCAAGAGCGATTTGGCCGGGGCTATCAGCGTTAATTAATCTCGCTTTTTGCTGCTCGTTTTCAGCATTATCCACAGCAGTATAAGCCGCAGCGTTGATGACACCGTCATAACCACCACCCGCGACCTCTCCTCTCAAACGTAGTGGCTCGCATAAATCGAAGTAAGCACGATCAGGAACATGAATGCTAATTCCATGCGCCTGGGTTTGACGCAGAATCTCGGTACCTACTTGGCCGCGGCCCCCTATAAGTAAAACGCGCATCGTAATAATTATCCGGCCTTCTTAAGGCCAAGTCTTGTACCGATAGACTCTCGATCGCGGATATTATCCATCCAAACCTGATTGTTGAGATACCAGTCTATGGTCTCCGCGATACCTCGCTCCACCGTCATACGAGGTGACCAGCCTAACTCACGTTCTATCTTGCTACAATCGACAGCATAACGTGCATCATGGCCCGGACGATCTTTCACGAACGTGATAAGCGACTCATGTTTGCCCCATTCAGCATCCGGAAAGCGCTCATCGAGTTTCGCGCAGATCATTTTAACGAGATCAATATTTGTTAGCTCGGCGCGGCCGCCAACATTATAGGTTTCACCCGGAACCCCTCTACTGGCTATCAACACCAACGCTTCAGCATGATCGTATACGTAGAGCCAATCCCGAACATTCATTCCGGTTCCGTAGATGGGAATAGGCTGCCCCCTACGCGCTTTTTCCAAGACGACGGGAATTAGCTTTTCAGGAAACTGAAATGGTCCATAATTATTGGAACAATTGGAGATTACTACCGGAAGATTAAACGTCTCTCCCCAAGCACGAACGAGCATGTCCGATGACGCTTTTGAGGCTGAATAAGGTGAATTTGGTTTGTAAGGAGAATCTTCTGTAAACTCACCAGCATCACCGAGCGATCCAAAGACTTCGTCTGTTGAGATGTGGTGGAACCGGAAATTATCAGACAGTTTACCTGCTTCGAGTGCTGAACGAGCGGCCTCAAGTAACGTGAATGTACCGACAATATTGGTCTGAATGAAATCAGCAGGTCCGTCGATGGATCTATCAACATGGCTTTCAGCAGCCAAGTGCATGATAGTGTCAGGTTGAAATGCACTTATCAGCTTCACCATCGCGTTGCCATCACAGATGTCGGCTTGCTCAAAGCTGTAATGCTCCTCGCTTTCAATTTCTGTGAGGTTCTCAAGATTCGCCGCATAAGTAAGCTTGTCGACGTTTAGCACTGTGTGACCAGCGCCCAATGCTACTTTTACGACCGCAGAGCCGATAAATCCGGCTCCGCCAGTAATCATGAGTTTCATCTAATTCACCTCTAAGTATAAGTCGCGCTTGCGTTGACTAAAGTCCGCATCGAAAGTCCTGCAATGTCCACCACTAGACAAGCTATTGTCTTTAAAAATAGTCGATACTCATGCTAATTGTTAAAACTTAACCAATCACACAAACTCACGATCATCCACACACACCTTTCAGTAATGCTCTATAACCAAACTGATCGTTTCAACAAGCTACCACATTGACCGCGAGACCGCCCTGGCTGGTTTCTTTGTACTTCGACGACATATCAAGCCCGGTTTGGCGCATCGTTTCGATGACTTGGTCTAGGCTGACTTTTCCCTGCCCGGTTTGATGCAAGGCCAACCGCGCTGCATTGACGGCTTTTACGGTTCCGATGGCATTGCGCTCGATGCAGGGGATTTGGACGAGGCCGCCGACAGGGTCGCAGGTTAGCCCAAGATTATGCTCCATCCCGATCTCTGCAGCGCCTAGGCATTGCGCGGGCGTTGCGCTCCATACAGCGGCTAAACCCGCCGCAGCCATTGAGCAGGCGACGCCAACCTCACCTTGGCAGCCCATCTCAGCGCCAGAGATTGAAGCGCGCTGTTTGTAGAGCAGGCCGATACCACCCGCCACGAGCAAAAAGCGCCGGGCTTTCTCACGCATCGGCGTGCCATCTTCTTCACAGCAATAGTGCCGGATAACCGCAGGAAGGATACCAGCCGCCCCGTTCGTTGGCGCCGTCACGACGCGCCCACCTGCAGCGTTTTCTTCGTTCACTGCCATCGCATAGACATTAAGCCAATCAAAAAGGGCTTCGCGTTCATTTGCGCCCGCACCATCCATCAGCTTTTGATAAAGGCCCGGTGCGCGGCGGGTCACAGAGAGACCTCCGGGCAGAATACCATCCGTCTGTAAACCGCGATCAATACACGCCATCATGACATCAACGACTTGATCTAGCCTGTCTTCTGTTTGCGCGCGCGGTCGACGTACGTCCTCATTCCCAAGAATAAGGTTCGCGATCGTAAGATCATTGACGGTACAGAGTTCTAGCAGGCGGGCTGCGGAGCCAAACGCATACGGAGAAGCGCCTTTATCCTCTATCACGTCACCTTTGACGGGGCGCGATAAACGCCGCGCAGATGCAATAAAACCACCGCCCGTTGAATAGTACACGCGTGTAAAAACCGGGCCGCCATTCATTGGGTAAAGACGGAGCTCCATGCCATTCGTGTGCAGGTCAGGAACGTGCTCACCCCGATACAGAATATCAGCGATCGGATTAAATGCGATCTCGGGGCCGCCTATCAGCGCCAGTTTGCGCGCAGATATCGCCGCATGGAAAGCTTGCTCCGCTTGATCGGGATCAGCGGTTTCTGGCGCGAAGCCCAATAAGCCCAGTATAACCGCTTTATCGGTTCCGTGGCCGACGCCCGTTAGTGCGAGAGAGCCTTGCAGCTCTACCTCAATACGCATGGCGCCCTTCAAGTATCCGGCTTTCCCCGCTTCGCGAAGGAAACGCCGCGCAATTCGCATCGGCCCCACAGTATGCGAAGATGACGGGCCAAGCCCAACCCGAAACAAATCCAGTACTGAGAGCATGGCAAAAACCCATAAGTTGCAATTACAACTACCCCTACGTTCGGCTTGCCATCTCGGCAAGCACAAGCCACGCTATTTAAAACGAAATCGGGAGAGACGCCATGACAGACACAACACGTAGACGGCTTTTAAAAAATGGTGCGGCGCTGGCCGCGCTCTCCCCACTCGCGGCTTGCCTGCCAACGCCGTCTGAACCGGGGAATGGTTCTACGGCGACAACACCGATAAAGGACGCACTCATGACACCAGAACCAAGTGGAACGCTAATGCCCGCTTCAATTCCGGATGGTGTTGAGCAGCTTCGAATGCTGGCAAGCGGCGAGACGACGTCTCTGGACTTAACGCAAGCGGCGATTGGTAGAGCAAGGGCTCTAAACCCAGACATCAATGCGATCGTAAACGATACGTTTGAGGCGGCATTGGAACAGGCCATCAATCCACCAGAGGGGGCATTTGGCGGGGTACCAACCTTCATCAAAGACTTGCTGAACTGGAAAGATGTTCCAGCCGAATTCGGCAGCCGCGCTTTCAAAGGCAACGTCCCAGACTTCGATGCGCCTTTTGCAGAATCGTGGCGAGGCATGGGAGTCATCAGCCTCGGCAAGTCGACAACGCCTGAAGAAGGTTTGATATCTTCGACTGAACCATTGTCGAGCGGCGCAACGCGCAACCCGCACGACCTTAGTCGTATTCCAGGCGGATCATCGGGCGGCGCGGCAGCATTGGTCGCCGCGCGGATCGTACCGTTTGCCCATGCCAGCGATGGTGGCGGCTCTATTCGCATACCGGCCGCTTGTTGTGGTCTGTTTGGACTAAAGCCGAGCCGAGGCGCGATGCCCGCCAGCCGCACCGCGCCAGCGCCGATCTCAATCTCGGTCAATCATGCTGTTACGCTAACCGTTCGGGATAGCGCGGCTTTATATGCTGCTACGACGATTGGATCGGACGCTGGAGCAGCGCGAATTATTGAGCCGTCAACTCAGCGCCTGAAGATTGCGTATGCGCCAGATCCGATTAATGGCGCTAGCCTCGACAGTGAAACGCGTGCCGGAATAGACCGCACAGCGCAATTGTGCCGCGATCTTGGGCATGAAGTTATCGACTGGACGATGCCCGTTGATGGGGTGGAGTTTGGCGATAAGTTCCTGATGTATTGGGCGGCGGGCGCAGCAGCATTTGCCCAGCAAGCCAGCCAGTTTTCTGGCAAACCCCCAAGCCCGGAAATCCTTGAACCGTGGACCCTTGGTCTGGCCATGCAGTTCATGCGCCGCGCCGCAGAGATAGAGGATGTAATTGCGTACCTGAAGGCCTTTGAGGGCGTCTATCATTCATGGTTCAGCGATTTTGACCTGATCCTGACCCCTACCGTGGCGACTGTGGCGCCGAAGATTGGTGAACAAGCCCCAGATGGCGACTTTGATACGGTGATGGAGAACGTGCTGAACTTTGCAGCCTTTACATCACCGATGAATGTTTCCGGCGCCGCGTCAATGTCTGTGCCGATCCAGTGGAGCTCCGACGGTTTACCGATTGGATCTATGTTCAGTGGCAAGATTGGGGACGATCAAAAGCTGTTGGAACTGGCTTATGAACTTGAACAGGCCCAGCCGTGGATTGATCGCATGCCGACATTTAAGTCTTCATGACAGATAAGCTTATCCTCAAACTGAATGGGAAAGTTGCTGAACTAGTCCTAAACCATCCGAAGCGGCGTAACGCGTTGAACTTGGAAATGTGGTCCGCCATACCGGGGCTGATCGCAAAGGTGGAAGCTTCGGATGCACGCAGCTTGATCATCCATGGCGGCGAAGTTGGCCACTTTGCAGCGGGCGCAGACATCTCAGAGTTTCAGACAAAGTGGGGCACGGCAGAAACGGCCGGAACCGCCGCGCAAGCTCTTGCGGATGCGACTTCGTCTATCGAACATTGCGCCATACCAACAATTGCAGCGATTGAGAAAAGCTGTATGGGCGCGGGCCTTTCAGTTGCAACCGCCGCGGATATTAGGATCATCGCGGAGGGCGCCAAGATTGGACTACCGCCTGCAAAGCTTGGCGCGTCATACCCGTTTGAGGACCTTAGACGGCTAGTTGATATTATCGGCCTTGCACCGACACGCGACCTGATGCTGACAGCACGGGTGATCGAAGCTGATGAGGCAATGCAGTTAGGTTTGGCCACCCGCTGGGCCGGGCAAGGAAAAGCGTTCTCGACTGCCTTGGAATTAGCAGACCAGATGGCGCATTTATCACCTTGGTCGCAGCGGACCGCAAAGACGCAGCTTTCAAGGATTGGCGCGGGGCAACGCACCGAAACACCAGACATGCGCGCTCTGCAAGTTGAGGGATTTCTCAATCCTGACTTTGTTGAAGGGTACACGGCATTTTTGGAAAAACGTAAGCCGAGCTTTTAAGCCCTTCCGCAACGTCCTGCTTGCCGCGCCTGCCAAACCCCGTAACGTTCTAGGTAAAGGGGCACAGGATGGCTGACACAGATATCGATACTGAAACGCCGCTTCGCCCGCTCTCGGGATTTCAGCAGTCGATGATCGCGCTAGCAAGCATTGCTATGGGCGCGGGTATGACAATCAATTTCGTTGTGGTCGCCCCACTCGCGCGGAAAGCTGGCCTGCTTGAGATTCAAGTCGCAGGAATTCTGACACTTTCAGCAGCGATTTACGCATTGATGATCCCCCAATGGGGCCGCTGGGCGAACCAATTTGGGCGAAAACGCGTCATGGTGTTTTCCTTGTTCGCAATGGGCCTGACCAATATGGCATTTCTGTTTGCCTTAAGCGCAGCATTGGCCGGCGCTTTGACTGGTTTGACGATGTTCTTCACGCTAGTTTTTGTGAGAATATGGTTCGGCTTACTCTCGCCCGGTCTACAGCCAGCAAGTATGGCAGCGATGACGGACGCCACAACGGCCAAAACGCGCGCTGGCGGACTTGGAATGCTGGGTGCAGCGATGAGTATTGGCTCAATTCTTGGACCAGCGGGCGCAACCGTGCTCGCGCCGTTCGGGGCCTTAATGCCGCTTTGGGGATCAATTGTTCTCTGCATCACGTGCGGGGTAATGATTGGCTTTGCCTTACCCCCAACACGCAAGACAGCACGCGAAAGCAAGCGTCCGCAGCCATTGGCCATGCGCGACCCCCGCGTTCTACCGCATTTGGTGTTTCTATTTACGTATTTCGTAGCCGTGGGCATGATCCAGCAAACACTCGGCTGGTTTATCGAGGATCGTTACAGCTTGGGCGAAGAGCAAGTTGTTCTCTTTACGGGCATTGCATTTGCCTGCCTCGCTGTCATGATGGTGATCATTCAGTTTGGCTATGTCGCGCCCTTCAAGCCCGACCCGCGTAAAATGCTACCGGTCGGACTTTTACTCGTCGCGATCGGTTATATTCTAGCAAATGTGCTGCAGCCTTTTTGGATGCTGTGTATTGCGTTTCTCGTCGTTGGCGCAGGCGCAGCACTGACTGTCCCGGCAGCAAACGCACTCGGTAGCTTATCAGTCGAACGTCACGAGCAAGGGAGCGCGGCTGCACTATTGGCAGCAGCGCCGCCCTCAGGCTTTATATTCGGACCGTTGATTGGGGCGACGCTCTACAGCGTTGCCGCCCCGCTACCATTCTTTGTGTCAGCCGCAGTGATGTTCGCGCTTGCTGCTTATGCTCTGGTCGTTACCGCGAAGAAACCATTAGCTGGCGGCAATTAGGATCACCTACATCGTAAAAGCATTGAGCTTGTTACCATCGGGATCACGGAAGTAACCCGCATAGAACCCATCGTCACCGCGAGGGCCAACGGGGCCTTCACATGTTCCGCCATTGGCCATAGCGATATCATATAGTCGCTGAACTTGCGCTTGGTCCTTCGCTTCAAGTGCGACCATGACCCCGTTTCCGACGCTGGCAGGTTCGCCGTTAAAAGGCTTGGTTAAGCCAATACCAGCACCGCCACCCGGCTGCCCCCATGCGATGAATGTATCAAAATCCATCATTCGCCCGCAGCCAAGTTCTTTGAAAATAGCGTCATAGAATTTCGCACCGCGCGCTAAGTCGCTCGTGCCAAGCGTAACATACCCGATCATCTTACTCTCCTCAAAACAGGAACATAAAACGAACAAAAGTATATAGCAAGCGCTACATCGCGCTAATGCCACCATCGACTTTCAGCTCTGCGCCGGTGACGAGTTTGCTTTCGTCGCTGGCAAGATAGAGGACAGCATATGCGATATCGTCCGGTTCGCCGACTTTGCCGAGCGGGATTTGACGGCCGAGTTTTGCAAGCCCTTCTTCCTCACCGAACATCTTCTTCACGCCATCCAAAATGGGTGTGTTGACGAATACGGGGTGCACAGAATTAGATCTGATTTGACCGCCCGTCTTAGCGCAATGTAGCGCGACAGACTTAGACAAATGACGCACAGCGGCTTTCGCTGTGTTGTAGGCAACGTACTGCCCACTCGCGACGATACCTGCGATAGAGCTGATATTGATGATCGAGCCGAGGCCATGATCGCGCATCAAGGGGATAGCGTACTTACAACCAAGGAAGATCGAGTCGACGTCAACTTTCATGACGTGCTGGAAAATCTCATACTTTTCGTCTTCGACACTGCCTAGTGATCCGATGCCTGCATTGTTGACGAGGATGTTCAAGCCGCCCATTGCGTCGTGCGCCTGTTGAAGGACGGTTTTCCACTGGTCGCCATCGGTCACGTCATGGTGCCACGCGAACGCAGTGCCTTCGCCATATTTTGCATTGATTGCATCGGCAACGTCGGCTGCGCCCGGCCCGTTAATGTCTGTAACCGTGACCTTTGCACCCTCTTTAGCCAACAAGTGAGCTGTCGCTTCGCCAAGCCCTTGTGCGCCGCCTGTTACGAATGCTTTTTTTCCCTGTACGCGGCCCATGGCTCGTCTCCCGATTATGATTGTGTTTAATCGTCTTGGTGCTACGCAGCGCGGCTCAAAGCAAGCCTGCCCTAGCGCTAAGTCAACTTTGCAGCGAGATCATCCATAAATGTCGCAAGCTCAACATCCAGTTCAGTTACCCCATCCGCATCATGTGTGGTAAGTAGGACTTCAACGCGGTTATAGACGTTAAACCATTCTGGATGGTGGTCCATTTGGTCGGCTTTCAAGGCGCAGGACGTCATAAATCCGAATGCCGTTTTGAAGTCGGCAAACTTGAACGTTTTCTCTATCGCATCGCGATCGCCTGATTTGGCTGACCAACCTGCGAGTTTGGCCGCCCCAGCGGTGGCTCCAATTTTCGTTACCATTACTCGGTCTCCGCCGCTTCATCTTGGGTTTCGTGTATGAAATAGAGCCAGCGCCCATCATCAGCAATTGCTGTTCGGATGCCGGGATAAAACTGGCCTTCACGGATGCGCTCTAGACCTTGTTCGCCAACAAGGTCGCGTAACCTCGCGCGATCAGCGAAGCTGAGCTTTTCAGGAACCAGTTCAGCCGGCTCGCGCGCAGCCAAATCGGGCCAAATATACCAAGTAGCATCGCCAACTTTGCGCGTACCGTACGGCCCATCAAGGAGGCCCTCAAGCTGGGTCAGCGGATCAAAGCCCGTGCGTCGCAACAAATCCCAATGTACGCGGTTGGATTGACCTGAGAAATTTGAAACAAAAGATGGCTCTGCATCGGCAAGACGCACAAAACGCGCCAGCGAATTGCGCGCAATGATCGCCCGGATCTGAGCAATCTTCTCTTGAGCAGCCTGACTAATCGGTTCGGCCGTGCTCTCTGGCACTGGCTCTACGACCGTTTCCATAGGGGCCGCGGCGACTTTCAAACGAACTGTTGGCGAGTCGGCGTTTTGTTCACCGCTACAGGCGACCAGAACAAAAGCGGCCCCGATGAGCATGCCAAGCTGTCGCCAAGTGAAAGTCATATGCCCGCAAACCCTGTTGCCGCGCGAAGATCAGCAAGCAACTGTTCTTCGCCAACCACTTTAATTGTATGCATCCCCATCGCGCGCGCGGGCTTTAGATTGATGCCAAGGTCGTCCAAGTAGACGCATCGGTTTGGATCAACATCAAGCGCCTCACACATTAGGGCATAGATACGTGGGTCAGGTTTACGGATACCAAGCTTTGAGCTTTCAATGACATGATGAAATTCTTTCAGGACTTCAGCAACCGCTGCGGCTTTACGCGCATCACTGCTCATCCCGGCACCCTTGCCTATTGGAGCATTATTCGTAATGCAGCCAACTTTAACGTAGCGCTTGCAGGTTTTTAGCGCATCAACAACCACTGGCCGGAGGTTGCCGGATAGGAGGCCGAGGATGTCTTTGCCCGGCACTTCATGACCACGCGACTTGCTCTCTTCACGAAAGAGGGCATCAAACCCATCTGCATCAACTTCTGATCGCTCAAGCTTAGCCCATGCGTTCGTATCGCCGTTGACCGCATTCACACCGCGAATAAAGTCCGTTGGTAGACCTTTATCGGCTTCATAGCGGGTAAATGCTTCGAAGGGAGAGGAGGTTAAAACACCGCCAAAATCCCAGATTACTGCTTGTAGATTAGTGCTCATGTAGAACGTGTAACGGCTAAAGCGTCATTCGCTCAAGCGGTTTTGAGGCGGTTTTTATGCCAGCTTCGATTTTTGTGCGGATATCGTCCTTTGAGTCGCGCATTGAAATGATCGCAATGACAGACTGATCGCGCCGATCGATGAGTGCCATGAAACCAGTTGCGCCCTTATTTTGAAGGTAGACAGACTTAACACCCAAGGCCTCTGCCTTCGTCGTTAACGTCTCAGGCTGACCAATTGAGAAATCAAACTTGGTAAACTCTACCGCCCGCCCATCAAACTCTGGCACGACATCGCGCAATTTCGGGTCCAGCACAGCGCATGCCGAACACCATGCCGAGTAGAATGTCGCGCCGACAAGGTTTGCGCGCCCGTCAGAGAATGCACTTGCCGGGTCAGATTCAGCTCCAACTGCAACCTGATAATCAGCCCGGTGCAACATGCCGCGGCCGACAAAGCCAACAATCGTCAGGGCTAGGACAATTGTGATGATTGTGAAAGCCGCTTCATAGCATTCTCCTGCTCTACATCCCAACCTAAGCGGGCCCTATGCGTGTGGATAGAGACATCGCAGGATTGTGACCTGCCTCAACGGGCGTCGATCAAGGTCTTTCTCGTCTTTGCGCCCTGCTCCATGATCTCGTGGCTGGTTGCCTTAAACCCAACGACGTCAAGCAAGGCCCCGGCGCAAGTCAAGCAAATCGAAGTGCCTGCACAGTTCCGCGACTTCACAGTGCAACGCATGGTTCGTGCAGCAAGCGCCAATTCTTATGATGTGCCAGGCGAGTTGAGCACCGTGATGACGAAGGTCTTGAAAGCGCCTGAGCGTTTTGAATGGGTGCCTGTGCTTTGCGATACGAATAGCGGCCCGCAAACGATCCGTTCACTTCAATCAGCGCTACAGTCTCGCGGGCTTTACAATGGTGCCATCGACGGAATCATGGGGCCACAAACGCGCAAAGCTCTTGTCGGCTTTCAGCGCGGTGCCGGCATCCCGCACTTGGGGTATTTGACGACAGACACGATGAGCGCACTGGGGCTGCGCTAGATTTTAATGTGATCCACAAAGGGAAAGGGGCGGCTTCAGGGCCGCCTTTTTTACATCCGGCTCGCCAATCTGCTATGCAGCCCTATCTCTCACGGCATGACAAATCGTATTTTTCTCACCGTTCTCGCCATCATGTTCATCGCTTTCGGCTTCTGGTCGATAACAGACCCTGTGGGGATGACCACGCAGCTTGGTGTCGAAGTGGGCGGTGACGCCGGTGTCTTTGAGATGCGCGGCGTATTCGGCGGGATAAGTTTGGGCGGCGCAATTCTCTGCCTGCTCGGCGCCTTCAAGGATCGCTTCACATTTGCGGCTCTGTGCTTTGTGACCACTTATATGGGTGGCTACGCGATTGGGCGGGCAGCATCACTGATCGCTGGTGACAGCGCGCCATCCTCAAGCTGGATATTTGCCGGGTTGGAGTTTGTTGCGTTTGTGTTTGCTGCCATTCTAACGGCCCGCAAGACATAGAAAAAGCCCCGCCAAACTGACGGGGCTTCTCCAATCTTAGGCTTGTTCAAGAGCTTAGAACTCTTTGCGAAGCGTGATGCCGTATGTACGCGGCTGGTTCGGGTAGCCTGACAGTGAGCCAGCCTGAGCAACCGATGGGAAAGCCGTTGTGACGAACTCTTCCTGCGTCAGGTTACGAACCCAGAACGAAGCGCTGATATCGTTCGAAGTTGTAAGGCCGATCGAAGCGTTGAAAAGATCATAACCACGCTCAAAACCAGCAGCTTCAATCGCGGCTTGGTTCACAGGATCATCAAAGTAGTTAGAATCTGCTTCGTGCTGCCAGTCACCACGGACATAGCCATCCATATCGCCGAGTGTGAAGTCGTAATTTGCCGACACAGACGTTGATAGCTCAGGAATACCTGACGGTGCTTGACCAGAAAGATCACCCGACGCTGAGTCTGGGAAGCTGTCATACTTAGGATCTTGAGCTGTACCCGCAAAGACGACAGTGAAATTGTCACTCAAGTTTGCAGTGATGTCCCACTCGATACCGCGTGCTGACTGCTTACCGGCATTTAGAAGCTCAAAGCCTGTGCCTGTGAAGACGTTAGACTGGAAGCCCTCAATCGTCTGGTCAAAGAACGCAACATTAAGCGCAAAGTTGTCGAATGACATTTTCGCACCAAGTTCCCAGACTTTAGCTTCTTCTGGTCCCGCGAAGCGCGTACCGTTACCTTGGTTGACTACACCTAAGCCAGCATCACCAAGCGGCGAAGATGGGGTCGGCACAATGGTCTGTCCAGTTACTGGATCCACAATCGAGTTGCCCGGTGTAAAGTTGGCGACTGTAGGACTACTATCTCTAGATAGGTTCCAAGATGTGGCTTTAAAACCAGTAGAATACGAACCGTAAACGTTCAGATTATCACTGGCATCGTAAGCTAGACGCAGTGTGTAGCTGACATTGTCATCAGAAGTTGATCCATTCTCAACCGCATTCGGGAAATTCAAGAATGGCGGCAAGAACTGCAACCCTGCAAGAGGCGCAAATGGGTTTTGAGCAGGGTTTTGTGCAGCAGCGGCAGCCCCCTGTTGCAAAGCACCATAAAGTGCTGGGTTAGCCTGAACGAATGGTCCAACCGACGCTGGGTTCGTAATATCCACGCCGTTCTGACCTAGAAGGCCTGCTAGAATGGCTGTGTAGCCGAGCTGATCAAGATTTAGAGCCGAGAACGCGTCAGAGTTTGTTGCGCGGCCATAAGCGTCTTTCTCATCTTCAGTATAGTTCAGACCGATGCTCGCCGTTAGACGATCAGTTAGGTGTGTATCAAGCGTACCAAAGATTGACCAAGCCGTGTTGTCCTGACCAAATTCTTCACGTGGACCCTGCCCACCCTGACCAAAAGTTGTGCCGATCGGAACACCGAGAAAACCCTCAACCGCGCCAAAGCCGCCCGGTGCCAAGAAGTCAGCATACCCACGGAACTGTGAACCATACTGGAAGTCATTTTCAATTTCGACAGTCTCGTCAAAATAGAATGCGCCGACCATCCAGTCGAACATGCCTTCGGTATTGTTCGATGTCAGGCGAAATTCCTGCGTAAATGTATCAATATCTGTCTCGTTAAAATTCACGCTGATAAGGTCAGCACTTGTGAAATCGGAGTCAGCATTCTGAGTCAAGCTAGACATACGGTATGATGTAATCGAAGTCAGGTCGGCCCAAGCCATCGAATAGTCGACTTGTGCGGACAGACCCGAATTGTCGATATCGTTTTCAGACGCAAAGTTATTGTACACGTCATAAGAGAATGGGTTCGCAGGATCGAGCGCGCCGCCGAGAGCAAAAATAGCACCGCCGGTTGGACCATTGATCAGGTTACCTGCAACACAGCAAATCTCGTCAATCTTATCATAATCACCAATCAAACGAATTTCGAGATCTTCGTTTGGTTGGAACAAGAGCTGACCACGCAGACCATAACGATTACGTTGGTTTACATCGTCGCCAGTCGCAAGATCATCAGCATAGCCGTCACGCTTGTTGTAATAGGCAGATGCACTGTATGCGACAGTATCAGACAGTGGGCCCGTGATGTCGCCTTTCACGCGATAGGAATTGAAGTTACCGAAGCTGCCTTCAACTGCGCCGCCCTGCTCGAACTGAGGCTTACGTGTAACGATTGAGATAACACCAGCCGAAGCGTTCTTACCAAAGAGCGTTGATTGCGGGCCACGAAGGACCTCAACACGCTGCAAATTTGGAAGATCACTGATCTGTGATGCTGAACGCGAGCGGTACACACCGTCGATGAACACACCAACAGACGGCTCGATACCCGCATTGTTAGCGCCGTTACCGAAGCCACGAATGACGAAGTTTGTGTTTGCAGAAGACTGTAGCTGGCCAACACTTAGTGAAGGCACGAGCGACTGAAGGTCACCGAGGTCCTGAATATTTGCTTTCTCGATAACTTGGTCATCGACCACAGACACAGCGACCGGAACATCCTGAAGCGTTTGCTCACGCTTCGTCGCTGTAATTGTAACTGTGTTGAGGCGCTTGGTCTCATCTGCGGCTTCTTCTTGCGCAGTCGCTGAAATTCCGCCCGCAACGAGGGCAGTCATGCCAACGCTTAGCGAAAGTGCGGCCTTTAGGCCAAATGTAGACTTGGTGGATTTGCTCATCTCACGTTTCCCGAAATATTGTTATAATTGATTTGGCTAACTCTTTGGTCGGCTTAGTTTTAGGACTATAACATTCCGTAACGAAAACAAGGAACCTATTGCGGGCGATCCGGTGAACGTGCGACAAGGTGACTTTTACGCAACAGAATAGCAAAACGCCCCCGCAAAACTACGAGGGCGCTGAAGTATCCATTACAGGATTAGTTTAGTAGACGCCTTGACCAACGCCGCCGTCAAAGACCATTGCCTCGCCTTTGGCTTGGCGTGTGCGCTCCACCTGACGTTGTACAGATTTCATAACCGTTCGCGTCTGCGGAACACATGTTTTGGCTTTGATACGCGCTTCAACAATCTTGATGCCCGGACCGTGACGGCGAAGCAAAGACCGCTCATTACAAGACCGCTCAGGTGCCTGCGGTGAACAGACAAGGTCGCCGCCATGTTTATGGACAAGCGCTTCGCCTTTGCGACATGCGAATGTTTCACCATGCGCAAAGCTAGGAGAGCCGTTCTCAATGCTGCCGAGCGTCACTTGCATGCTCGTCCCCGCCATGCAGCGGAAAAGCTCACCATCGTATCCGGCTGGCACACGTTGGCTGGCATCGACACGAGAAGCAGGATGCGGCGTGCCTTTGTCATCCAAGCATACAGCCTGAACAGGGCGAATGGTTTGCTGAACCGAAATCGTCTCAGCGCAATATTCTTCAGTGCTAGGGATCTGCTCAGTAACCGTTTCTACGAAGGTTTCCGTGTTCCCTTCGACGTTCAGAGAGCCAATCGCCGTCTGTCCGATACCTTGGGGTGCATAATAGCCACCACCGCCAGAAACAAAGACACCGCCTTCACCGCCGCCAACAACACTCGTGTTCAGGAAGGTCTGAGTGTTTGATATGATGCTGCCTTGATTTACGGTGACGTTAGAGCCTGTGACCATAACGTTTGGACCGGCAACATTCACGCCTGGAACCATAATGCCGTGGCCTTTGGGCCCCTTGCCGCAGCAAGGTGAGCCATGTGAGCCACCGCCGCCGTAACCGACGTTTACGCCGCCTGTGCCTGCGCCAGGAACGACAACGCCGCCGCCTGGACCTTTAACACCGCCACCGCTCATGCCGCCGCCCGCATAGGCCGCGCCGCCGATGATCAGTAGAGCAGCCGCACCTGCGCCGCCAATAAGAGTGTTCCGTGTTGATACGGTCATGTGATGTCTCCCTGACACTTCGCGTCTTAAGAAGCACGACCCATGCCGACTTTCGCGCAGGCGGGGAAAGCTGACCGATTTTGACCACTCACTCGCCTAGTGGGCGAGCCGCAAACTGGCGCAATCATTGCGGTAGAGGGTGTGATGAAGAATTCGAGGGTGCAGATTTGAAACAGCGCTCCATAGGACAAAAAGGTAGAATATAATGAACAGAAAGACCCTGCACCCAAACACCAACACCCTACTCTCGGCATGGGAGCGGATGAGCGCATCGCCGCATGAATCCGGCATGGGACCAGCTACGTCGCAGCATACAGACCTCGTTGAATGCCTGTTTGTTATCGAACGCGCAGAAGATGGGGCTTGGGTATTCAGGAATGCCGGTAAGCGCATTTCTAACCTGCTTGGGCGTGAACTCGCCGAGCACAATTACCTTGATCTATGGACCGGACATGACCGGGCTATGGTCGATGCGTTTTTGTCATCGGTCAGTGAAACCCGCTTACCCGGCATCATTCGGGCGCGCGGCGAAACACTAACGGGCATGCGGATTGATATTGAGCTGACACTGGCACCGCTATCCGGATTACAGCCTACGACAAAACGCCCTCGCCTATTGGGACTTTATCAAACACTCGGCGGTGATGCCATGCTAATGGGACGTCCGGTTTGGCGTCATCGTTTGAACGCGATCTTCCCGCCAGATGTGCAGACTGAACCCGCGCGCTTGAAGCTTGTCGCAAATAACGACTAGCTGTTCAGAAATCTAACCGTCAGATTGTTGGCGGGCATTTCGATAACTTGATCTAATATAAAGCCATTCCGTTGAGCCACCGGCACGATATCAATTTCCAGATCGCGAACACCCCAATTTGGGTCGCGCCGCTGTAGGTCTTCTCTGAACCTTTGGTTCGACGGAGCGATATCGCCATTGCGCGCGAACGGGCCATAGAGAATAAGCTGGTCGTCCGACTTCAGAATTCGGCTTGCGCCTTTGAAGAGGCCGATCGCTGCCTCGAACGGGGCAATGTGGATCATGTTCGCGCAGAATACCGCGTTAAAAGTCGCGCACCTTTCAACGTCGCCCCAATGTGGGTCGGTCGTGTCGATCAGAACCGGTCCTCGCAGTTGATTGCTGTCGGCATATGACGCCCACGCAGCCTGACTGTTCATACTGTCAGGGTCGATATCGCTATACGTCCAATCGACGTGGTTAGTAGACGCAATCATATGCGCGCCATGCTCGCCCGTCCCTGAGGCAATCTCAAGCACAGATGCTTTGCTTGGCAGCAACTTGAGCAGCGTATCACGAACGATATCTTTATTGCGCCCGATCGATGGCGAAAAGCGACGTCCATCAGCCTCCGCATCGCGCTGCTCTAACGCTAGAGGTTGGCCCGATGCGGTCTTCTGATATGTCGCGTTCTCGTCTGCCAAGACGGTCTAGCTTCTTGCCTCAAATCTCTCGCGGAGGATTGGCTTCAAGATTTTTCCGTTGGCGTTGCGCGGTAGCGGTTCGTCTTCAAACTGTATCTCAACCGGCACTTTGAAAGCGGCGAGTTGACTGGCGACATGCGCGCGTAACTCGTCTTGGCTTGCGGTTTTGCCGGGCTTCAATTGAACGACAGCGCCAACTTCTTGGCCCAGGATTTTATGCTCAATGCCGACAACAGCCGCATCCATCACCGCTGGATGATCAAACAGTGCGCTTTCGACTTCGATACAGTAAATATTCTCGCCGCCGCGGATTAGCATGTCTTTGGCACGGTCAACCAGATAGAGGAAACCCTCTTCATCGAGACGCGCAAGGTCGCCAGTTACAACCCAGCCATCGACGAAAGTCTCTGCCGTAGCCTGCGGGCGGTTCCAGTAGAGTTTACAATTTGACGCGCCCTTGCACCAAAGCTCACCAACCTCACCTGCTGGTAACTCATTACCGTCTGGGTCAACGATTTTTAGCTCAACCGCTCCCGGAGCTGCACCAGCGCTATCGGGTCGGTTCACATAGTCTTCGCCAATGTTGAGCGTCGCTGTTGCGCATGTTTCTGTCATGCCCCAGCCATTGCCGGGCGCTGCGTCTGGGAAACGCTTTTTGATTGTCGCTACAAGCTCTGGCGCTGACGGCGCGCCGCCATAAGATACCGCTTTGATGCTCGAAAGGTCGTACTTGTCGCGGTCTGGATGCTCCAAAAGCTGCCATGCGATCGCTGGGACGCCGCCAACGCCGCTGACTTTTTCTTCTTCAATGATCGGCAGCGCTTTGCCTGCGTCCCATTTGTACATTGAGACGATCTTGTCACCGCGCAACATGGTCGGGATCAGGACCGCAAACGCGCCTGTAGCATGGAAGAATGGGATCGCGAGTAGCGTACAGCCCAGCTCTCGCTCAGATGGATCTGGAATGGCCTCACCCCGGCGCAGCAGCATACGCGCCTGGCAGGTCATCGAGTTCAGCATGTTTGCAATGATCGCGCGGTGCGTTGCCAGCGCGCCCTTTGGACGGCCTGTTGTGCCCGACGTATACATGATCGTAGCGTCATCATCAGTGCCAAGATCAACAGGCGGTAAACCAATCTTTGCCAGCCCTGCCCAAGCCGAGGTTGGTCCGATGAAAGACTCTAGCGATCTCACGCGCGGATCAGCGTGCTCATTATCATCGCGCGCAATAATCAGAGCCTCTAGATCAGGTAGTTTGTCCATATGCTCACGGATGCGCTCATGGATATGCCCATCGACAATAGCGACCTTAGCGCCGCTATCTTTCAGACCATACTCAAGCTCGTCGCCAGTCCACCAAGAGTTCATAGGCGTTGCAATCGCGCCGATTGAAAGCGCAGCAAAGAATGGTACCGGCCATTGCGGATAGTTGCGCATAATGATGGCAATTCGGTCGCCCTTTTTGACGCCGTAAGTTTCAATCAGCACACCTGCAAAATGCTCCACAGCGCGCGTGAAGGCCCCGTAAGATACGCGCTCACCTTCATAGACAATGAAGTCACGGTCAGGCCATTGCTGATCCGCAAGTTCCAAAATCATTCGGATCGTTGGAGGCGCTGCTGGATAGATCTTCATATCCACACCGCCAACGGTGCCGTCAGCAAGCTTTAGCGGACTATCAGATGCAGCTAATGCGGCGTTCGCATCCGCGATAGACATGACGGGCCAATTCTCTGGCAGGGCTGCGCTCATAGTATCCTCCGGTGGGTATCTTTTTATCTTGACCGGATATGTAACAAGCGCCGCCGACTAGGAAGGGGCGACGCAGGGGAAGGCTACAGGCTTGTAAGGGGTTTAGCCGTTGAAAGGCGTACCTTTAATCGTAATCGACAGAGTTTCCACCGGCTTGCCTTGGCTTGTCTTCAATCCGCGATGAGCAACCGGGACGTCAGAGCGGATTTCACGCGCGGGTGTTGCAACGCGCAGCAGAAGGTTCGAGGTTACGGCTTTGCTATACTCGGCCATCTCAGGTGCAACTTTCTGGCTCTCGAATGAAAGCTCGGTATTCACGAGTAGGAAGTCACTCGACCAGCGGCCAAGGTCACGTTCGAACTGTTCGATTGCCGCCTCACGCGTATTCCGAGGAATGTCGATTGAAAAATCGTACTTGGCGCCTGCTTGCAGCTCAACCGAATAGGCTTTGCCGGGTTCGACAATGATCTTAGGTGCGCCGAAGACCTCGCCATTCTCTTCAAGTGTGATTTCAAGAGCATAAAGACCAGATTGAGCTTTTGCGTCTGGGCTGAGCATCATGATGGCAACACAGGCTGTTGCTGCTGCCAAAAGGACAGTTAGAAAGGACCGCATAGGTGTCTCCCGCGTATTCTACACGCCCCGTCCCACGCAATCGCTATGTCAGTTTCCCCTGAGAGGCGACTGGGTGATTACAGGTTCGCCTGAATGAAGTTGTCAGGAATTTTCTTCCGAAATAAGAGTTTGGGTAATAATTCTACCTCAAGTTGCAACTATGGCCTTGTCACTCGGATAAAGTCGTTTTTATTCAGCCAGCCTGATTGCATTGGCATCATCAGCCTCAGCTGGCGCAAGAGCAAATAATTCACAATCCAATAGCGGTGCGAGAGTGACCAATAGCTTGGAAATCATTACCAATGCCGCAAGCCTGAAGCCGCAAGTCGATACAGGTTCGGGCCTGCCAACCCCGCCTACAGACATTGTTGCTACAGAATGGGCCAGTCTCTACTTCGGGGTCATTGCGCCAAATGCTAGCGCGGGCGGCGCCGTCGATGTCTCATACATGGGTGCGCAAACCTGCGGCGCGGGCCTGACCTGTATGTCAGATACGCACCACGCCGCACGTTTTGGTATTATGGGTGAAGCCGGATATTCCTATATCATCACCGTAGATGGCAGCACCACGGTGCAGAATGACAATACCGATGTCATGAATGTGTCTAACATCACATTGTCGCATACGACCGGGGTCTTGGTCGAAGGGTATTCAGAATTCTATGTCGGAGGAACGCTATCCGTGGGTGCCAGCCAGCCCACGGGAAGCTATACTGGCACCTATCAAGTCACGGTGAACTACCAGTAGGTTACTTACCAAACTCGCAGAAATGCAACTCACGCGCGGTGCCATCGGGCTCGGTCATGTCGTAAGCCGGACCGGTTAACTCGTCATCTTCGCAAAGGTATCCGATTTGATACATATCCAGAAGGTAAGCATTCTCAGGCGTCAAATTGCGGTTTAGCATATAGTCCACTGCATCCTGATGGTAGCCAAGACGGAACATGGTTTCGAACCGCTTGGTTGGAGACAAAGTCTCATCAGTTTCAAGCGCAAAGTTCAGCGACGTCGCCTCACCGCGAGCTGTGTTGCGAATATCTTCGGCTTCAGCGGCAAGCTCGTGCTCTGGATAGACTTCAAGAAACTCATCAAACGTATCGATCGCGCCGAACACATCATTGCCGTCCGTATTTCAGCTCGCCCATCCGATAAAGCGCTGCGGCGCGCTCATCATCAGTGGCTTCCTGCATGCCAACCAATTGCTCAAGACGCAGGATCGCAGCTTGCTCGTTACCAGCTTCGGTAAGTCCATCGACCGTCTCCATAGCCAAATCAAAAGCCGTTGGCATGATCGGTTTTTCAATCGGCGGCGGCGTATCGACGATAGCTGGCTCTACCGTTGAGCTGGTAGACGCGCAGGCGGCAGAGAAGGCCAGTACAGAAATCGCAAGAAGTGAACGCATGAGGGGTGATCCTTATCGTGTATCTGTATCCGTCATCCCGCCGACCGATGGCGAGAGTAAGGCAAGAATTAGGAAACCGCGCCGCCGCACCAAACCAGACCCGCGGCATAGGACGGTGTTGGTCCATATTTATGAACACGCTGACCGGCCGAACCACCTGAACAAATATATCCACCTTCACGCAACGTATAAGTCTGGCGCTCTGTCGGTGTTAAACCGGAACGGCGGTAGCGTGCAGCCGCTTCTGGAAACGCGCCCATGATGACTTTGTCATCAAACCATTTGGAAAGGTTCTGCAGACTGCGCAGGCGGCTTTCCGCGGCACGGGCGTCATTGCGCGCGAATCCCTGATGTCGGCGCGCATCGGCTACCTTCGAATCAAGCGGTCGCATTTGTAAAAATTGTTCATAATCGCTGGCCGCGCCGGGCGCGTTAAACTTTCCGCGCCAGCGCTTATCCGCCCGCAGGTATAGAGCCTCAGCGCGCTGCATTTCACTTAGGTCTGTTCGATTTAGCAACTCTGATAGAGCTTTATCTACCGAGGCTGGGCTTGGATTGCTCTGCGCCCGCGTGAAGACTTCATCGAACCCGGCTTGAGACATCTCAACGATCTCTGGTTCTGGCGGAACAGTTTCACACGCAGCAAAACCAAGGAGAAGGATCGGGATAAGGTATCGAAAGGTCATGGGATAAGACTCCGCTATTCGCCGCGTTCAAGCAAGCGGAAGTCACACATGAAAATGTCAGGAAAACGGCAAGCCGAATTACAAATGACTAGGCGCGTGCCAGACGTTCAATAGCGGCCGCATCTCCGCGCCCAAGCGCTTCAATTGCGCGAGCTGCAATATGCCGCGCAGTTAGACCTGCTTCGTCATACATCAGATCAGGCTTATCCTGGTCCTGAAACACGTCAGGCAGGGTCATAGTGCGAACTTTAAGCCCTGTATCCAACGCACCTACATCAGCCAAATGATGCAGCACAAAAGCGCCAAAACCGCCACGCACACCCTCTTCGATCGTGATCAGAACTTCATGCTCTTTGGCGAGCCGCTCTGTTAGTTCAGCATCAATTGGTTTTGCGAACCGTGCATCAGCTACGGTGACCGACAAGCCCTGCGCCGCAAGCATGTCTGCTGCCTTCAGGCATTCCTGGAGGCGCGCACCATAAGATAAGATCGCAATAGACGTACCCTCACGGACAATCTTGCCTTTGCCAATTTCAAGGGGCTTGAGGATTTCTGGTATCTCAACACCCGTCCCTTCGCCGCGTGGATAGCGGAATGAGCTTGGACGATCGTCAATTTCATTAGCTGTCACAACCATGCGCGCCAGCTCTGCTTCGTCTGACGCCGCCATACAGATAAAGCCCGGCAATGCCCCCAGATATCCAACGTCGAAGCTCCCCGCATGTGTCGGGCCATCGGCGCCGACCAATCCGGCGCGGTCTATCGCAAAGCGAACCGGCAAACTCTGGATCGCTACATCGTGTACGACTTGATCATAGCCACGCTGGAGGAAGGTTGAGTAAATTGCTGCGTATGGCTTCATTCCATCAGCAGCCATACCCGCAGCCATTGTAACCGCGTGCTGCTCTGCAATACCGACATCGAACGCACGGTCCGGGAAAGCTTTAGCAAACAGGTTCACCCCGGTGCCAGATGGCATAGCGGCTGTAATCGCTGCAATCTTGTCATCTGTTTCCGCAAGCTTGATCAGCGTTTTGCCGAAGACATCCTGATATTTAGGCGCGCCGGGTGCGCCCTTTTGCTGCTCGCCAGTAACGACATTAAACTTAGATACGCCGTGATATTTATCGGCGCTATTCTCAGCCGGCTCATAGCCTTTGCCTTTTTGTGTCACGACGTGCAGCAAAACTGGGCGGTCCATCGCTTTGATATTCTCAAGCACGGGTAAAAGCACATCCAGATCGTGGCCATCTATCGGACCAACATAGTAGAAGCCAAGCTCCTCAAACATTGTGCCGCCCATGGCAAAACCGCGAAGGTATTCTTCGGCCTTACGGCTTGCATTCTCTAGCCCAATTGGCTTCACAACAGATTTCGCAAACTTGCGCAGGCCGCGATAAGAGCGGCTAGATACAAGGCGGCTAAAATAGTGGCTCATCGCGCCAACAGGCGGCGCAATCGACATGTCATTATCGTTTAGGATAACGAGCTGGCGGATCTGATCCCCGCCGACATTGTTCATCGCTTCATACGCCATGCCCGCCGTCATTGAACCATCACCTATGACTGAAATGACGTGATTGTCTTTGCCTTGCAGCTTGCGAGATGTCGCAAACCCATGCGCGGCAGAGATCGATGTCGATGCGTGAGCCGCCCCAAATGGGTCAAACTCGCTTTCTGCGCGTTTGGTGAAACCTGATAATCCACCGCCTTGGCGAAGCGTGCGGATGCGATCGCGGCGACCAGTCAGAATTTTGTGCGGATAGCATTGATGCCCCACATCCCAAATCAGCTTGTCGTCCGGCGCATCAAACGTGGCGTGAATAGCAACCGTGAGCTCAACCACACCAAGACCCGCACCAAGGTGCCCGCCAGTAACAGAGACAGCGTCAATGACTTCGGCGCGAACTTCATCGGCAATCTGCTTCAACTCATCGCGCGACTTATCCTTAAGATCAGCAGGCGTGTGAACATCATCCAGCAAGCGGGTGTTCTTAAGATCGGTCATCGGGCGGGGCCTCCCAGTTGGCGGCAATTAAGTCTATTTGGACACTAGTGTTTTCTGTCCAGAACAAAATCAACTGATTGCAGCAGGATATTGGCCCGATTGTGAAAAATTGCGAGGTGTTGTTTGGCTTGCGCGGCGAGCAGCCGCACCCGCTCACCCGCCTGTTCCACGCCCAGTAGCGTTACGAAATTCGCCTTTCCGGCCGCCTCATCTGTCCGAAGAGGCTTTCCAACTTCTGCCTCATTCCCAGTTGCATCCAACAGATCGTCAGCGATTTGGTAAGCCAGCCCTAGATCATGTGCGAAGCCATGAAGGGCATTTCTCTCGGCCTCACTCGCGCCGCCAATAATGCCAGCGGCCTCTAAGGAATATGAGATGAGCGCGCCCGTCTTGAGGCGCTGCATACGGGTTATCGTGTTGAGATCGCGGGGACTTTCAGTCTCCAGCATATCGATCATCTGTCCGCCAACCATGCCTTGCGCACCTGAAGCGTCCGCTAGACGCTCGATCAGTTTCAGGCGAACATTTGCGTCATTATGGGTTTCGTCGCTAGCGAGTATTTTGAATGCCAGCGTAAGCAATGCGTCGCCCGCAAGAACAGCCGTTGCCTCATCAAAGGCCTTATGGACGGTTGGCTGACCGCGCCGAAAATCATCATCATCCATGCAGGGTAGATCGTCGTGGACAAGCGAATAGCAATGCACGCATTCGAGTGCAGCAGCCGCACGCAGCAGGCTCTTCTCAGGCGCATCAAACATTGCGCCAGCCTCAATCACATAGAATGGACGCATACGTTTTCCGTTAGCGAGCGCGGAATGGCGCATCGCCCGCATCAAATCGGCCTCTGGCCCTTGGGCAGGCGGGATAAGCTGGTCTAGCGCAACCGTAACCCGGTCAGCAACTTCCGTCAGACGACGGCCAAAATCCATATCACCGCCGTCAGACATTACTCAAAGCTCGCAGGCTCTGTCGCGACATTTCCGTCACCGCCTTGCACGATTTGCTCGACTTTCAATTCCGCAGACTTCAGGCGTGCTTCGCAGTGTTTTTTCAACTCAGCGCCGCGTTCATAAATCGCGATAGATTGCTCTAGCTCGACATCGCCCTGCTCTAATTGGCGCACGATCGTCTCGAGCTCGGCAAGTGCCTCTTCGAAGCTCATATCTTTTACAGGTTTCGCTTTTTCAGCCATGCGCCCGAGTTCCATTATTGCTTTTCGTGAGCGCACCCTAGAGGCGCAATCACTTCGCCTCAATGGGGAAGGTTAGCTTTTTCCGCGATATTCGTAGACGCGGTAGCTCCAATACTTGTCGCCGCCATCACGGACACAGACCCAGCCCTTCTTGCGAAGGGGCCGACGAAGCATGCGATTGAACCAACCGTGCGCCGCCAGATAGACGGTCTTACCCTCGGCTGCAATGTGCAAATGGTCAGCGGCCTCGATCGCCCGTGCTCTTGCTTGCGTGACACTCTCACCGTCAAGCGAGTGGCCGCGCATCCACGCCGCCCGTGCCAGAATATTCCACATCTTAGGCAGGTATTTTCGGTTTTTTAGACGCGGCGGCGGAAGAGGTGCTTCGTTAAAGACAGCATGCGACTCTGGCTCCCGGCCATCAGTCGCCCATTGAGCGGTCTCAATGGCACGCGGGCGGGCCGAGCTGAGAACCAAGTCGACGTCAGCAACAGCAGCTTTCAAATTGTCTGGCGCCGTTTGATCTTCGGCCAGACTTCCGATTTCGTAGCGTTCCCACCAATCACGGTATTCTTGCCACGTTAGTTTTGGACCTGCCGAGCGGTTGAGCGCAGGACGACCATGGCGAGACACAATAATTGGTCCGCGCGCGTGTTTCGCCGCTTTAGATGTTGTCATTGCATTCAACCGATCAAAATTCTTATTCAGACCCGATTAGACAGGTTGGAGGATAGCTTCAAGTCTAGAGTTCCCGTTGAGAAAGCGCTCCGAATGCGCCGCCTATACGAGCACCCAAAGATGTTTCGGACAAAGCAATCTGCTCCATGCGCCTGCGCGCCCGCGCCATAAGCGTTCCAGCTTTACCGGGAAGCACCTTCTCACCAGCTCGCCATGCTCGCCCAGCAAGCCGTGATGGCGCGAAGCTTCCGCGCTGGCCGCGCAACACGCCTGTTTCAACGGGCCATTGGATATTGGAGTAGTGACGCTTATAATGATCCAATCCGGGACCAGCATCATAAATTTGAACGCCCTCGATCGCCATCTTCTCCAGCACTTCCTGCACCAGCATATTTCCCGGCGAGTACTGGCTCATCTCAGGCTCAAACGCAGTCAGCCAACCGTGAAGTATCTTATCCGATTGAAGGTTCAGCTCCAATGCTGCCGGTTTATCGTCATAGGACATGCTAACCAGACGACAGCGAAAACGTTCACCCTCAAAGTGGCGCAGTCTGTCGAGTAGATCGCGGGCCCATTGCGGCTTTAAGACATCATGGAACCCAGTGCGCTTAAACTGAGCGCGCTTCAACTCGAGTAATCGCTCATAAGATGCATCGCTGCGATCATCCCACTCAAACGACATGCCAGAGAAGTCGCGTTCGACATTGCGATACACACGGCGCATTTTCTTGAAATGCTTAGGCCAGCGCTTCTGCTGCTCTGCCATGAAAGCATCCCAGCCGATTGACAGGTCCGTCATATTGGCGCCGACCCGCTCCATACTTGGCACTTGGCAGTCTGGATCAGGCATATAACCAAAGGCCGTCATGCCAGAGAGGCCAAGGCCTGATAGAAATTCTATCGGACAAAGCTCGATGCCTTCTTTTACAATAGGGGCATGCCAATCTGAAAATGGACCGCCAATCGGACGAGCCCAATTTCCGGGACGAAGATGTAGTGGCCAGACCGAAATCACTTCGTCAGCACGCGTCACAACCCCGATGCGCGTATCTTCGCGGACCTCTCCTACAAGCCGGGCAAAGTCAGGATCGAAGAATGGGTCATCATAAATGGCACGCGCATTTCGCAACGCTGTATAAGCCTGCCAAAGCTCAACACTCATCTCATTCGGACGGTAGAGGGCAAATTTCAACGCGCTGTCTCCTGACGGGGGCATAATCCAGATTTCGCTGGATACCATGCAAGCGTCATACCGAATTCGCGTAACAGGAGAGTAAATGACTGGTAAAAATTGACAGTAAAATCAGTCGGCTGAAAGGCCTTTCCAGAGCCGGTCTTTCATACAAGGCTCAGCGTTGGCGCTGCCGCATCGGTAGAATGTGAAGAGCACAGTGTCGGCCCGGCCGATCAAATTATCAAACGGGACAAAACCGACAGACGCCTGCTCATCAGAAACACCAAAACGTGGCGGGCAACCGCCCTCGCTTATGATGCCGGGCGTGCTTTCTTTGCAGTGGCCAGACACATTGCGACCGTCCATCGAGTTATCACGGTTGTCACCCATGAAGAGGAAATTTCCATCGGGAACTTGGAACGTCACACTCGTGGCGCTGCCAGTCCGGTCGTCAATATCGTGCGTCAGCCAAGTCTTGTCATCCACTGACTCAGTATACTCAGCCGCTGTAATGCCCACGCGCGGGGCATGTTGAACATAGCTGACCCGGCGTTTAAATTCGCGATTGATGGCTTCGCCGTTGACACTGACCGGCAGCCCATTGCGAACGACCACGCTATCCCCCGGCAGGCCGATAATGCGCTTAATCATGACACGCGGGGTATGCGGATGCTCGAATACTGCGACGTCGCCACGCTTAGGCTGGCTTGCAAAAATACGGCCTTTCGGCAGTGGCACGAACCGGCCAAGACTAAAGGGAAGCGAGTTTCGCGAGTAGCCATAGGCAAATTTGTTGACGGTCACACGATCACCAACCTGCAGGTTGGGCACCATGCTTTCCGATGGGATGACGCGCAATTCGTAGACGAGCCCAGAGAATACTAAGAAGAGCGGCACAAATATCGAAAGCGTAACGCCCCACTCTCGCAGCTCTTTTTTGACCTTCTCACCAAAAGTGAGCGGCTGGTCTTCGCTCTCGGGCGACTTCACATCATCTTTCATCGAAGGCGAACCGCCGTGCCGTAAGCGAGAAGCTCAGCAGAGCCACCCATGATCATGCTGGTTGTCACACGCATGCTAATTACCGCGTCAGCGCCTTTGTTTTGAGCGTCCGCAATCATGCGATCCAAAGCCTGCTCACGCGCTTCGGCCATGAGCTTTGTATATTCAGGGACCTCGCCACCAACCAGATTGCGCAGAGCCGCCATAATATCGCGCCCAAAGAAACGGGTACGAACCGTATTTCCTTTAACCGTTCCGATAATGTCGGCGACGTCTCGGCCAGGCACAGTTTCGCTCATGGTTACGATCATAATATGCGTCTCCTACTTATCGACGGTCTTCGAATAGTGGTCATCCTCGGCATTGCCTAAGCGGTCAACTATGACTTTTGCAAGCAGGATAAGAAATCCAAGTGCCATTAGTCCCGGAATTGCGAGCACAGCCAAGATGGGCGCGCCCGTTTGATTGCTGGCTTCGCCAATCGCAAAACCGATCCCGAGGATCATGAGCAAGCCATAAATCGCGCCGCCGCTGATAATCAGCCCGATACCAACCGCAAACCAGCCTTGAGTATTTCGCTCTGACATTGAAATCTCCGTACTCGACTAGGCTACGTCTTAGACCACGTTTCGTGTCCAGAAAATGACAAGGCTGAGGAATTTTAGCCCGCGCGGTACCAGTTCACGCCCTTGTCATCCGCTTCGACGACAGCCTGACCTCTCGCAATCAAGCAATTTAGATGCGCGATCGCTTCTCCGGTTGCCATGCTGAGGACGTCTTCACCAATCTTGCGGCCAAATATTGCAGGAAATATATCAACAACGCGGCGCGGCTCTTGCGTTAGGCGTTGCAGCAAGCGTTTTAAAGCCACCTCATGGCCACGTATTAGGTGACTAAGACGGTCATGTGCGCCAGTGAACGGCTCATTATGAGCAGGCAATACGAGCACGTCCGCAGCAATTGACGACTTTAGCTTTTCACAACTGTCTAGCCAGTCTTTCAAAGGATCTGCGCCTGGTTCAGTCGGGAACACAGAGACATTTGAGGATATTTTCGGCAGCAATTGATCCCCGGAAATCAGCACATTCAACTCTGGGCAGTACAGGCAGGCATGTTCGGGCGAATGCCCATTGCCGACTACGACCTGCCAGATTTGGCCCGCCATATCGAATTCCATACCGCCTTCAAGTCGCCTGTATGCATCCGGCAATTGCGAGACACCGCGGCCAAACCCGCCAAACCGCGCGCGGTAGGTTTCAATCTGATCTTCGGTCCAGCCAGCAGCGTTGTAAAAGTCCGTTCCTGCTCGCGGTGCCTCTCGGCCCGTATCAGCAACCAGCATCCGGCACGTGATATATTCAAGACGGCTAATCCAAAACTCAGATTCAGGAAACTTGCGGCTTAACCAACCCGCATTTCCGATATGGTCGGGGTGCATATGCGTGACGATAACGCGCCAGACCGGACGACCGCCAAGCTGTTCATCGAAAATCTTGCGCCACGCCGTTTTGGTGTCCTCAAGCGGCATGCCCGTATCAACAATCGTCCAGCCTTTTGGGCCGTCATCAATCAGCCAGAGATTGATCCATTGCAGAGAGAATGGCAGTGGCATCCGCACCCAGAACACGTCTGGCGCGACCTCCATGGTCTTCCCAACGCCCGGAACTGTATCGCCATGCGGGTAGGTTAGCGCCGCCCGACCAGCTGTCTTGCCTTCAAATCCATCCATGCTTGATAATTGGCATGACAGAACACAGCTGCATATCCATCACCATACGTAAGCGTGCAAACATGCATAAAAAAAGCCCCCCATAATGGAGGGCTTTTTCTAAGTATCACAGTAGATTTAGATTAGTTCTGCTTCGAATACGAAGTCAGCCGCGTCAATTCCGGTAAAGAAATCTGTATTCAGCAACAAAATTGTTGAGGTTCCAAAGCTTACCTCAAGATCATTCCCTTGTTGCGCGAATGATAGATCCGACAATGAATCTACACCACTTGATACAGAGAAGAAGATTGTATCGTCACCATCAGCGTTGAAATCTGTGATGACGTCATTGCCAGAATCCGACTCGATGTAAGAGAAGGTGTCATCGCCAGCATTACCAGAGAGAATATCATCGTCTTGATCGCCGCGAATGCTATCTGCACCGTCTCCGCCATTAATGACATCATTTCCAAGACCACCAGTTAAGGAGTCGTCCCCGCCTTGACCAAGCAGCACGTTATCAAACTCGTTTCCGAAAATGCTGTCAGCAAAGTTTGATCCGCCAACACGCTCAATACTGTCATAAGTATCACCAAGCGCGTCACCAGCTTGGCCGCCAAAGCCAAGGTCAACAATTGGTGTGCCCCCAGTAAAGTGGCCCATAATTTGAGTTAGTACCGGCTTCAAATGACCTGCTCCCCATCTCTGGGCCACCCGGTTGGAGGATTTTCCGGGTTTCAGGTGCATGACGGCTGATTGGCCATCGCGCGGTTCATGAGCGTCTTCGGGACGTTGTATCCGATGGCGCTGTGCGGTCTTACCTCGTTATAGTCTCTACGCCAAGCTTCCAGTTTTGAGCGGGCATCTTCGAGCCCCATGAACCAATGCGCGTTCAGGCATTCGGCTCGGAATTTGCCATTGAACGACTCGATGAAGGCGTTGTCTGTCGGTTTGCCAGGTCTTGAAAAGTCTAGGACGACGTCGTTCTGATAGGCCCAAAGATCGAGGTCTCGAGAGATAAATTCCGGACCATTGTCCGCCCTGATGGATTTTGGATAGCCAAAGACTTTGCAGGCCTGGTCGAGGGTTTGCACGACATCTTCTCCTCTATAGCTGAAGCGCGGATCGACCACAGGTGAGAACCGCGAGAACGTGTCCACGACGGTCAGAATTCTGAGCTTGCGACCCGTCACGAGCTGATCGTGCACGAAGTCCATCGCCCAAGTCTCGTTGACCGCAGTTGCTTCTTTGCGATCATCCCGCAGCTTGGCTTTGACCCGCCGTTTGGGCGTTTTGTTCCGTAACTGCAGGCCCATCTCGTGATAGAGACGATAAACCCGCTTGGCATTCACCGGCCAGCCTTCACGCTTTAGCATGACATGGATACGCCTATAGCCATAACGAACGCGCGTTTCGGCAATCTCCTTGATCCGCTTTTTCAAATCGGCCTGATCGCTGCTAGTGGTTTTGTACTGCTGGGTAGAGCGATGCGCCTGCATGACTCGGCACGCGCGGCGTTCACTGACCCGCCAGACAGACATCATGTCTTTCACCAGTTCGCGTTTGCGACCAGGCCTCAGAGCTTTCGTTTGATGACATCCTGCAGCATCGCCTTGTCCAATGAAAGGTCTGCCACAAGCCGCTTGAGCCGTAAATTCTCTTCGTCGAGCTGTTTGAGCCGCTTCATCTCAGACGGCATCAAGCCGCCATACTTCTTACGCCAATTGTAAAATGTCGCCTCGGCGATACCCGCTTTGCGGCAAACTTCCGCAATCGGAGTTCCCTCTTCGGCTTGGCGCAAAATGAACGCAATCTGCGCATCTGTGAACTTACTTCGCTTCATCGAATCTTCCTTCTCCCTATCGGGATCATAAATGGAAAATTCCAACCTTAAATGGTCCGAAAACCGGGGGTCAGGTCAGGCGGATGTTTGGCTAAAATATAATACCAGTGAAAGTCCAAGCGATTAAACGCACAAAGTCTGCAACTCGTCGCTCATACATGACCCGATTCAAGAGTAGCTGACTTCTGAAACGCGAGCAAAAACGGTCTCTAGAACCAACGCTTCAAAGCGGGCATGACGCCGGCAACCATAGTTGGAACCATGATCGCGCTCATTACAAAGGTCTGCATCTAAAGCGGTCTAGAGGCGAGAAATGGTTCGGGGCAAAGGGCAATTGCCGTCAGCATCAGATAGGCGCCTAACCGGATTTGGCGTCGAATGCAGGGCAAGACAGTCGCCCGGTGATTTTCATGAGTAAGGCACTGGGCGCGGTGCGATCAATTTTTAAGCGCACACGCCGGTTTTTTGGGCAACAATTACAGCTAAGCCGATAGAGGAAAAAAGCAATAAATACAGCGTAATAAATAGCTCTAATTTGCTACAAAGCGTTGCGCCTGTTGCGGTGCAGCACACTTTTTGTGATCTAGTGTGAGCCCCCTCTCGTATACAAAAAGCCGATAAAAATTCGGTCTAGTCTAAGGAGGGCTAAATGGAAAAGCTTATGTTGGATCCAAGCGATTATGTTGGAGTGTCGTTTTGGATTATTAGTGCCGCGATGGTAGCGGCCACATTTTTCTTTTGGGTTGAACGTGATCGAGCCGAAGGGAAATGGAAAACATCTCTAACAGTCGCTGCGATGGTGACCGGTATTGCCGCGATTCACTATTTCTATATGCGCGGTGTTTGGGTCATGACCGGAGACAGCCCGACAGTGTTTCGCTATGTCGATTGGCTGTTGACGGTACCCTTGCAGATCATCGAGTTTTTCTTGATCCTGTCGGCCATCGCCGTGGTGCGAGCGTCTTTGTTCTGGCGCTTGCTCGTTGCATCTCTGATAATGTTGGTTGCCGGATATATTGGTGAGGTCGAGCAAGGCAGCTTGCTATGGCCGATGTTCATTCTTGGGACGCTGGCATGGCTCTACATCATCTACGAAATCTTCGCAGGTGAAGCGAGCAAAATCAATGCAAGCTCCGGCACAGTGGCATCGAAGAAGGCTTTTAATGCGCTTCGACTTATTGTGACTGTAGGTTGGGCAATTTATCCGATTGGGTATATCCTTGGCTATACCGGTGGTGCGTCGCCTGACGCATTGAACATTATCTACAACCTCGCAGACTTTGTGAACAAGATTGCCTTCGGCGTCGTCATCTGGGCGGCTGCTACATCAAGCAACGCGAACGAATCCGCGTCTTAATTTGTAACTTGAAGCACCGGGCCTTGGGCCCGGTGCTTTATAACAGCGGAGGGATTTCAGTATGGTATCTTTGAACATTGATGTGACCCGCCAGGTGACAATGGCCGATGTCGAAACCACGATGATCGATTTACTTGCATACGATGATGGAGTGATGGCGCAAGCCGCGCGGCATCACCTTGGGTCCGGAGGCGGACGGGCGCGCGCCATTCTGGCGCTGCAGAGTGCTCATGCGCTTAAATTACCGTTCGAGACAACGCGAGCAATCTCGGCGGCGTGTGAATTGCTCCACAATGCATCTCTGGTGCATGATGATTTACAGGACGGCGACACCGTCCGACGAGGTGAAGAGGCCGTCTGGAAAAAATTTGGATCAAACACTGCGATTTGCCTCGGCGATCTCATGGTCTCTGCCGCATACGCCGCGATTGCATCTGCGCCGGTCGACCGAATGTCTGAGATGATCGCGCGCATGCATAAGCGTGTCAGCGATGTTATCGGCGGGCAGCATGCCGATCTGGAAAACGATTGTACGACAATTGCTGAGTACAATGAGGTTGCCCGTATGAAGTCAGGGCCTTTACTCGGTTTGCCGGTAGAATTGTGCCTGATGGCCGCCAACTTCTCAGACCATGTTTCAGCGGCGATGGCCGCCAGCGATGCCATCGCCATCGCTTACCAAACCACTGATGATATTTCTGATGTTGAACGCGACATCGAGGTTGGTGGGTTAAATTTTCTGATGGTGGTGGAGGGCGATATGACAAGCCGCACACTCGCTGCACGCCTACATGCAGCTGAATATTCACGCGCGGCAATCGAAATCGCTAAAACATTACCCTATGGGTCAGGTCACGGATTGATCGCCCTGGCAGAGAAATTCGGTCCGCTTCTAGCAATCGGGGAAGCCGCATGAGCCATGCAGCGATCATCGGCGGAGGGTTTGGCGGTATAGCCGCGGCGTTGAGAATGCGCGCGAAAGGCTACAATGTAACTCTTTTTGATCGTTGTTCGCGTTTGGGTGGCCGCGCCCAGGTTTTTGAACGCGACGGCTTTCGATACGATGCTGGACCGACCGTCATAACCGCACCCTTCTTATTCGAAGAACTGTTCGATCTGTTTGGCAAAGATATACGCGATTATGTCGACATTGTCCCGCTCGACACCTGGTACCGGTTCCGCTACTCGGATGGCGATATCTTCGATTATGGCGGCACAATTGACGATACATTGCGGGAGATCAAGCGGATCTCCCCGGAAGATGAAGCTGGCTATTTATCGTTGCTTGAAGAATCGCGCCGTATTTACGAAGTGGGTTACGAGCAACTGGCGGATCAGCCGTTTCATTCGTTCTCAGAAATGGCGAAAATCACCCCGCAAATGCTCAATCTCGGGGTCCGACGCTCGGTCTGGGATCTGGTCTCGGCACATCTTAAACATGACAAATTGCGACAGGCCTTTTCCGTTCAACCTCTGCTCGTCGGCGGAAATCCGTTCGATACAACCTGCATCTATAATCTCATCCATTTTCTTGAGCGAGCTCATGGCGTTCATTTCGCCATGGGTGGGACCGGCGCTTTGGTGGACGCGTTTTCGAAACTGATGACGGAACAAGGAATTGAAATTCGGCTGGAAGAGACCATCACGCGGCTCGTTACAGCAAACTCGAATATTGTAGGCCTTGAACTGGCAAGCGGTGAACGCGTCGACTGCGACCTGGTTGTTTCTAATGTCGACCCCGCACATCTTTACCAGAACATGGTGCCATCCACTGATGTCGACCGTTCCGCTAAAATCAAAGCAAAATTCGCTAAGAAATCGATGGGCCTGTTCGTTTTATTCTTTGGGACCGACACGACATTTCCAGACGTAGAACATCACACGATCTGGCTCGGACCGCGCTACAAAGCCCTATTGAACGATATTTTCAATCGAAAGATATTGGCCGACGATTTCTCGCTCTACCTGCATAGGCCGACCGCCACGGATCCGAGCTTTGCTCCAGATGGGTGTGACAGCTTCTATGCGCTTGTACCGGTGCCAAACCTGCAAGGTGATGTCGACTGGGCAACGCAAGGCAGTATCCTGCGCGACCAGGTTATAACGGCTCTGCAGAAGACCATGTTGCCGCACCTAAAGGACCATTTGGTACACGATTTTTGGATGACACCTGAAGACTTCGCGCATGATTATCTCAGTCCTGCAGGGGCCGGTTTTTCTATCGCGCCGAGTTTTACACAGTCAGCCTGGTTCAGGTTCCACAATAAGGCAGAAGGTCCTGACAACCTGTATCTGGTAGGCGCTGGAACGCATCCGGGTGCCGGACTGCCAGGCGTGGTGTCTTCAGCCAAAGTTCTGGACAGACTTATTGGTCCACCGGCCGAACAAGCCAGCGATTTCCAGCACTTAACGGCGGCCGAATAATGGCCGATGCCATGTCGGCCTCCGCACATAAGTCCGCCACTGAGATCCTACGCAAGCATGGACGCACATTCAATTTTGCGCGCGTGTTTTTGACTGAGGTCCAAGGGCAGCGCGCGGCGCGACTCTATGCTTTCTGCCGATATGTTGACGACGTTGCAGATGAAGCATGTGATCGGCGACATGCCAAGGCGGTGCTCGACCAGGTCAAATCACAGCTCGCAGGCAGGCTAGCGCCGTCGCCCCGCATAGCTGACTTCCTCGATTTGGCGCGTGAAACCAATATCGATTTCGATGCTGCAGTTGCGCTAATAGATGGTGTTGCCTCGGATCTGGAGACTGTCGCATTTGAGACAATATCAAACCTATTGCGATACGCGTATAAAGTCGCCGGCACTGTGGGGCTGATGATGTGCAACGTGTTGGATGTAGACGATCCGCACGCGGCACCGTTCGCGATTGATCTCGGCATCGCGATGCAACTCACCAATATTGCGCGCGACATTCAGGAAGACGCCGAAAACGGACGTCGCTATGTGCCGGCTGCCTGGGTTGGAGGTGCCTCCGCCATAGACATTGCCCACCCCGACCCGGTATTGATGCCAGGGCTACAGGCAGCGGCTGAGCGATTGATCCAACTCGCTGAGGTTTACTATCAAAGCGCCTATAACGGGTTTGGGTTTCTGCCGTCGAGGTCGAGATTCGCAATTTTGATTGCAGCGCGCGTTTATCGACAGATTGGCGTCAAATTGCATCGGCGGGATTTTGCCGTCTGGCGCGGACGCACGATTGTCAGCACCGCTGAGAAACTCACCGTAGCAACCGCAGCCGCGGCCGCTTATCTGGCGCAGCCGCGTTTGCATCTTCGGACTCAGACGCATGATGCTGATCTTCATATAACCCTGCAGGGTCTTGCCGGTGCACACCAGGTAGCCCTATGAGCGAACACGTCAATCTCGCAATACTCGGCGGTGGATGCGCCGGACTATCGCTGGCACGGGCTCTGGTGGACGAGGCCTTCTCAGAGCGGGTGATTATCATTGAACCTCGCCGATCATATCGACATGATCGCACCTGGTGCTTTTGGGCTGAAGCCGCGCATGCGCATTCGGGCACAGTCTCTAAATGCTGGCAGCGATGGCAAGTCTCCACCGCTGATCAAGTGATCGACCACAAAGGCTCGCGGCTAAGTTACCAGCAAATCCGTTCAGATGATTTCTATCAGGCGTGTCTCGCAACCATCGCTGACGCGCCGAACTTTGAACTCAGACAGGGGCTCCATGCAGAGACTGTATCCGACCATGGCAATCAGGTTATGGTGGAAACGGAAGCGGGCGCTATTTCGGCAGACTTCGTCATCGATACTCGTCCGCGTCCGCCGCACACGGATATAGCTGCACTTTGGCAGGTTTTCAGTGGGGCCGAGGTCGAAACTGAACAGCCCTGTTTTGATCCGTCGACAGCAGGCTTGATGCAGAACATGACCAGCGATGAAGGCGGTCTCAAGTTTACATACATACTACCGACGTCCGCCCACCAGGCACTGGTGCAGACGACGCGGTTTGCACTGACGCGATGTCCACCCGATCGCCTCGATGATGAATTCCGATCCGATCTGAATGCTATGATAAACGGCCCAGTCACCCTGCATCGATGGGAACGCGGCTGCCTGCCAATGGGTCAAATGGAATTGTGGACAGGTGAATCTCCTCGGATCATGCGCGCTGGCCAGGCCGCGGGCGCGCTGCGCGCATCTTCAGGATATGGCTTTCTGCGGATTCAAGCCTGGGCCGAGGCCGTCGCGTGGGATCTCGTTCGTGAGCGAACACTCGTCAACCATCCGCCTGGTTCACGAATCGAACAGAAGATGGATGCGATCTTCCTCGCTGCGCTGACGCGGTCTCCGCAAGCCGCATCGGGCTGGTTTGCTAGCCTCGCGGATCGCCTTTCTGCTGATGAATTTGGACGGTTCATGTCACAGTCGCCATCTTTAGACTTGTGGCTGAAGGTCATCTCGGCGCTACCGAAGGCGCCATTCATACGCGCGCTGTTCAACGGATTTCCAGAAATTGATCGGGCGAACCATCGGGTGGCACTATGAGCTGGACGAGTATTCGGTCAAATTTTCTGCTTGCCGGTCTCACTGTTTCGCTCATATTCTTTATCCTGCCGCCCCTGAGCGTCACTGTCCAGGTTATTGCGCTTGGGATTGCAGTTGCCTTTCTCGGACTGCCGCATGGTGCGATTGACGCCTATATCACGCATCAGGAAGGATTGTGGCGGTCAGCTGGAGGCCTTGCTGTTTTTGCCGGCATTTACGCACTGATTGCGCTAACCGTGATCGGTACCTGGATATTGATGCCGATCTTGTCCCTAAGCGCTTTCCTGGTCATTTCAGCCTGGCATTTCGGGGCAGATGCCAACGCCCGTAGTCAAGTAGAACGCTGGCTATTTGGAGGCCTCTTATTGAGCCTGCCATCATTCTTTCATCCGGCCAATGTCGCCAGCCTGTTTGAAGCTATATCCGGGCCTTCGGCAGTTGGCCTCGTTCCAGTTCTGCAGGTCTTGGCGCCGGTGGCAGCGATTGGCGTGATAGCCATGCTTGTTCGTCCTCAATCCGGCACACCCCGACGCTGGACGGATATCGCAACTGTATCGGGCCTAATTCTGTTCGCTTGGGCGTTGCCACCGCTGGTCTATTTCGCGGTCTATTTTTGCGCCTTGCATAGTCCCGCGCATTTCCAGCGTGTGATCAGGCTGGTACCGACGTCACAAAGGTCAGGCGCGATAGCGCAAACCGCCGGGTTTACAGCGCTTACCCTGGTACTTGCCGGGGTAGCGTTTATCGTCATGGCCGACGCGGTTTCATTGCAACAATCCACCTTGCAGATTGTATTTATCGGACTCGCCGCACTCACCGTGCCACACATGTTTCTGGTTGACGGCATTTGTCGATCAAAGCTTGGAGAAGCAAAATGAATGATGCAGCAGAACAAGTGATCCTGGTTGATCGCGGTGATCGCGAGATCGGAACCGCACCCAAGCTCGCCGCGCATGAGACTGGCGCTCTGCACCGGGCGTTTTCGGTGCTTGGCTTCAATCGCTCGGGTGAGATGTTGCTGCAACAGCGGGCGATGGTTAAATATCACTCCCCCGGTCTGTGGGCGAACATGTGTTGCGGTCATCCGCGCCCAGGCGAACGCACTATGCCGGCCGCACAAAGGCGAACCTTTGAAGAGCTGGGCGTTAAACCAGATTTGTCCTTTGGATTTTCGATACTGTACAGATCTGAGGTCGGGTCTGCTCTGATAGAGCACGAATTTGTCCATGTCTTCGGGTGTGTCACCAATGACTTGCCGATGCCAAATCCTGATGAGGCATCGCAAGTCAGGTTTGCGTCAATCGACGCGATCGCCTCAGAAATGGAGCGGCACCCTGAGTATTTTGCGGCCTGGTTCCGGATTTATTTTGCTTCGCACCTGACCTCTCTCCGTCTGATGGCAGAGCGTTTACCTGGTCGGGTCTGACACAAGCCGCTTGAGCCGTAAGTTCTCTTCGTCGAGCTGTTTGAGCCGTTTCATCTCTGACGGCATCAAGCCACCGTACTTCTTACATCAATTGTTAAATGTCGCCTCGGCAATACCCGCTTTGCGCGCAATAGGAGACATTAAAGATTTGAATATTCACATCTGAATTGACTGCGGGCTAATCATATTTGCTTTGGCTAAGGTTCTTGAAATACACACACCTTATGCAAGACCCTGCTCGCGCACTATACAATGGCATCGCAATTTCTGGAGCAGTTCATGCGCCCTAATTCGCGAGCGCTGTTTTAAGGAACCGTTCGCGATTAGCCGAAGACTTTTGGCGGGCTTCTTCTATTGCTTGGAGCTCGGACGCATCAAGTAATGCTTCGATTAGTCTAGAGAAATGTTGTCTCATCGCAGAGCGTGCCAAATCGGGGTTGCGGCTGCGTAAACCATCTAAAATTTCAGTATGTTCATCAACGCGGTGCTGGGAATCTTTAACACACACTGCCGAATAGACTTTGCGTACATCATCAACCTCCGTGCGCATGCGCCAAAGATTTTCCATCATGAACACGTTTGCGGCATTTCCAGTTGCCTTTGCGATGAGCATATGAAAGTCGCGGTCAGCATCATCGCCATCTGGTGAATCATGAGACGCGCGGCCCATGCGAGCTATCGTCTCTTCAAGCCTCCGGATCTGCTCATCGGTTATGAGCGTCGCCGCAAGTGCCGCAGATTCAGACTCAAAGAGAAGTCTTGTTTGTGTGAGTTCAAAGGCGGACACTGATGGCATTGCAGCCCCAACACCTGCTTTTGGCTCACGAACGTAAACACCGGACCCAACTTTAATCTCGACGCGGCCAACGGCTTCCAGAGATATCTCTGCCTCACGAATAACAACACGGCTAACTTCAAACCGCTGAGCAAGTTCCCGCTCTCCCGGAAGGCGTGTCCCCGGAGGGTAAGCGCCTGAATCAATCATCTCCAGAATGCGGTCGGCAACTTTCTGATATAGTCTTTTTTCAGCCATGTTGGTTTAGCCTGTTCTCTAAGAAAAATCAGCTTACCCCACAACTATTACCAAATTGTCCTACCAATTCAAGCAATGATTATGGGATATTGCTGGCCGATCCCGTGAGAGCTTAGCATTAACACCGTAAGTGACGCGTGGGCCGTAATAGCTCACTTCACCCAAGTTATCGTTGGTGTGGAAGTACCGCTCATTCGGCGCATCAAACAGGTTGATGCCTTTCAAGTGCCAGTCTGACATTTACAACATCCATCGTTGTCTACTTGGTCTTCCGCGCTTGGAGCTTCTTGAGTATATGCAATGCTGGCAAGAGGCAGAGCCACATCGCCTATTAGAATAACTCTAAAATGTTGCTCGCTGGCTCTCTGATTTCTCTATTTTGGCCAACTACAGAGTGTATCAATGGGGGTGCTCGATAGCGTTAAAAAAATCAAGAAAAGGCTGCCGAAATATTCGGCAGCCTTATCTAATTAGAAGCTATAGCTACCGCCGAATGTTACGCGGCGATCGGTTAGTCCTTGGAAACATAACAACGCTCCCTCATTCACACTGTACTGTTTGACTTCTGACTCAGTGACATTGATCGCTTCAAGGCCAATGCTGAAATTCTCAGTTACATCATAATTGATGCTCGCATTCAGCTGACCTCTTGCGTCTTGCACGACCGGGAAGCCCCACGGGAAACTTGAAGTACTACCGAAGTCTGTCGAACGATAAGCGTCACGCCATGTGTAACGAGCGCGAGCAGATAGCCCATACTTTTCGTAGTATAGTGTCGCGTTGTAAGCATTCTTAGACAGGTCGATCAAAGGCTGCTGGAAGGTAACAGTGTTCGTCGTCAGGTATTTTGAGACAGAAGGCTGCCTGACTTAGTGAGTGTTTGGCTCATCTGGTTTCAGTTTAAGCAGCAGATTGTGCGTGCTGCAAGCGCCTTAGTTGCATCGTCTTCCTTTTGATTTTCTCCCTT
>JAQWGO010000044.1 GCA_029238175.1 Henriciella sp.
CAAAAGCCGTCAGCACCGGTTTCAGATAGTCGTATGAACAAACCAGATTTCGTAACGCCGGAGATGCGGCCTTCGAATTCAGCACCAACACGGTCAGCTAAGAACAGAGCTAGATAACGGTCATTAGCTTCGCGTTCCGCCGCCATAGAGCGGCGTTCGGTGGTGACGAGGTGTTCGCTCATTTCTTGTAGTTGAACCGACTGTTTCTCTGTCAAACCATCAGGACCGAATCCTAAGGAGGCGATCAATCCGCGGTGGACGATGAGGTCGCTATATCGCCGAATGGGAGAGGTAAAGTGTGCATACTTTTTTAAATTCAACCCAAAATGTCCAATATTATCCGGGCTGTATATGGCTTGGCTTTGCGACCTGAGGACGATTTCAGAAACCGCTTCGGAGTGTTCGGTTTCAGCATGGTCGCTGAGTAATTTGTTGAACCGATGGGTGTGGGCTTTCTCACCGAGGGGCCACTTTACATCGAGTGATTTAAGGAAATCAGATAGGGCTGCGATCTTGGCATCCGATGGCGCATCATGGATACGGTAGAGGAGGTTAGAGCTTTGTTTTTCAAGCTCTTCTGCTGCTGCGACATTGGCCTGAATCATCATTTCTTCGATGAGCTTGTGAGCATCAAAACGTTCTTTTGTGCGGATACCTGTAACAGTGCCATCCTCACCAATTTCGATCTTACGTTCGGGCAGATCAAGCTCCAGCGGTCCACGACGATTTCTTGACGATTGGAGTGCGGAATAAGCAGACCAGAGTGGGATCAGCACCTGTTCCAACACAGATTGCGGTGGGATTGTTGTACGAGCGTCTGGATTGAGTGTTCCAGTATCAATCGCTTGCTGAGCTTCTTCGTAAGACAAGCTGGCGACTGAGTTCATTTTGGCGCGTAAAAACTTATGACCGCGCTTCGTGCCAGACTTGTCGAACGTCATCTCAACGGCAATGCACATCCGCTCTACACCATGTTTTAGAGAGCAAGCATCCGCCGACAACTCAAACGGCAGCATCGGTACGACGCGATCTGGGAAGTATGTAGAATTACCTCGCTTCATTGCCTCTAGGTCCAGCGCTGATCCGGTTGTCACGTAGGCGGCAACATCGGCGATCGCGACGATCACGCGAAATCCGTCTGGAAGTTCCTCTGCAAATACCGCGTCATCGTGATCGCGGGCATCGGCTGGATCAATCGTGATCAACGGGGTCTTGGTAAGGTCTGTACGCTTCACGTCCGCTGGCTTGGCCTCTTGGGCTTGCTTGATAACGGCTGGTGGAAACTCGGTTGGAATGTCGTGCGATGCAATCGCGAGCAGTGACGCTGCGCGCGGGTCTTCAAGACGGCCGATAAGCTGGATTACGCGGCCACGCATCGGGCCATACCCTTTACCGGGCAGTGGCATCGCCTGAACCAAGTCACCGTCTTCCGCGCCCATTCGATCGGCTTCATGAATCAGCAGTTCACGCTTGTCTCTACGACTAGCGGGTTTCACGCGGCCGCCGCGAGAGGTGCGTTCAAAGACGCCAGTGACGGGCTTCTCTTCATCGGCCTTTTCGAAAAGCTTCATCAATCGCGCAGACCAATGTCCATCTTCGTGCTGCTTGAGGCGTGCGAGCCCGCGATCACCAATACCGGGGGCAGGGCCGCGCATCTTCGCGTTGTAACCATCATAAATGATATCGGGCCCGAAAGCGCCTTCTTTACCTACTGCACGGGCAATTAATTCACCGTCATTATCGGTGTGTAGAAATGCGATAACGCTTGTAGGTGGCGGGGCTTCCGCTTGGGCCCAAGCTCGCTTACCCGTCTTTTTCAACGATCCGTCGGCTTCCAATTCTTTCAGAATTTGGCGCAAAGTCTGCCGCTCACGCCCCTTCACTTGAAGGCCTTTTGCGATGTCTTGTTTTGAGGTGGCGTTCGGATTGGCTTTTAGAAAGGCAAGAACGGTCTGTTTATCTGGAAAACTCATGGCGCGGGCCATAGCAGGGTTTGCGAAGGTTGGCTTGTGGTAATTGTAGACAGCTCATTCGTCTAAGTTCAGACGCATATCTACGAGATAGGGCTTAAATCCGGCCTTTTCATACGCGCGAATTGCGGGATCATTGCCAGCATAGACAGTAAGCTGCACCTCAGGCAGATCATTCGCGCGCGCCCAAGCCAACAGATCTGTAAGGATGAGTTGATTAACGCCTTTGCCGCGATGTTCAGGCGCAACATACATAAAGCCCAGAAATGCGTGAAATTCCGATTGCACAAAGTGCAAGGAGCGTTTCTTTTTGGCGTAAGCAGACCCGATGAGTTGGCCGTCGTGTACTGCAACAATTACGAGGGCATCAGGCGCATCGATGAGTTCTCCAATATCATAGTAAGACACTGGGTCCGGACGCAAGGTGTGATCATAGGGGCGCTCAGCCGAAATAATCACCTGTTCAAAGTTAAGAAGAGTGGGGAGGTCAGCGCGGGTAGCTGGGCGGGTTGTAATGTGCAATTGGTGATAACCCTTCGATTGTTGAAAATACCTAATATGTGCTCAGGCTCGCTGACCTTTGAAATGACGTTTGCGGAGGTTGGCTTCCCTTATTCACCACTCGCGTATTT
>JAQWGO010000048.1 GCA_029238175.1 Henriciella sp.
GTGGGAGCGGCGGTCTGTGGCTAGGTTTGGCGGTTCCGAAACCCCATGCCCGGTTACAGTCGGGTCTGTATAGTATCGCCCCCAATAGCGACCTATTGGACGGTGGGCTTGCCCATAAGATACCAAATAGAGGCCAGGATCTTTGCAGTCCTTTGAGATTGCAAAGACAAGATATGAGCAACGCGCCGCCGCAGGCGCATCCAAATTGGATGCTAACAGCCACGCCGAAAGGCTGGCATTACAACCCGCACCCAATCTGGATGCGCCTTAGCCTTGTAAAAGGCGTTTTATAACCAGACGCCCAGCGCGGTCTGGATATCTGTGCTGCGCCTCATAACCCGCCGGGGTGATGTTTTGTGCCACGACTTGTGGCACACTACCTCAAAATGGGAGGCTTTATGATGACCTTTATACCTAAAGTTTTGCTTACCGGACTATCCGTTTTAAGCCTCAGCTTCACGACGTCAGCGCAAGATAAACCGATCTTCACAACCCTGTCAGAAGCCCCTCCAGAGAACCCAACCTATAGAGAGGGCGCCCCAATATTTTCCGCGCAAGATGCGAAAGCTGGGGACACGGTTTATGACAGCTACTGGATACATGATGGCTGGAAAATTAACTGCTGGAAGGCCGAGTTTTGTTACATCCAGTTGAAGCTAACCTCCACCGGCAATTACCCGAACGGCAAAGTGCTTCGCCCGCTTGTGTGGGATCGGTCGCGACAGTTCAATCAATCCCTCGGCGTTTCAATCGCCAACAACACACCGCGCCTATCGGTGAGCGCGCCATTCTTCACATTTGAAGGCGTGAACTATGGCAATAATTCAAGCCACTACGCCGAGAATGGCTATCCAGACATGACAGCCCTGTTCCTCGTTGACGATAAAGAGGTGGCAAGGCAACACTTAGGTCCGTCTGACCCGTTAAATTTGAAAATCTATCAGGACCTAGAGCCGGAAAGCGCACCTGCTCTGACGGCCCTGATGACCAACCTATATTGGGATGATCCCAAAGAGCTCGAAATTCGGCTTCGCATCGATGGAAAATCTGCGATTGGCATATTCTTTGACCTCGACGGATTCAAAGGTGCCTATGACGCCATGGTCGTGGAACATCAAACGCGCCAAGCCTTAAAAGGCGCAACGCACCTAAGGTTTGAGAGCTGGCCGACCCGCAGTAACTAAGCATTATAAGGTGGTGAACGCTCAAAAACAAAAACCCCCACACCAAGGTGCAGGGGTTTTTTAAATCTCGAAGTTCAGATCAGGTTCTAGACCAGACCCTCACGCTGAGCCCGCTTGCGAGCCAATTTACGGGCGCGGCGAACTGCTTCAGCTTTTTGACGAGCTTTCTTCTCAGAAGGCTTTTCAAAATATGTGCGGGATTTCATTTCGCGGAAGAGGCCTTCACGCTGCATCTTTTTCTTCAACGCGCGTAGGGCTTGCTCAACATTGTTGTCGCGGACTGTGATCTGAATAATGGTCAACTCTCCATTGTGTGTTCTGCTAGGCAGGACGAGCTGCCGGATGTGGTGTTGTGGCCCATGGGCCTTTGATCAAAGCGCGCCTATAACATGTGGATAACGCCTTGCCTATCCCCGGAGTCATATATGACCACACCATCTGAAAAACTGCGCGATGCATGGCTGAAGGCCCTGCTGCCATTGGTACCTGACGGAGGTTGGACCGCTGAATTGGCCGTTAAAGCCGCAAATGATGCCGAATTGTCCAAAGGCGAACAGAGCTTGGCCGCCCCGAATGGTGTCGCGGATTTGATTGATCATTTCTTTGACCGCGCTGGTGATGTGATGCTGGAAACACTCATTACTCAAGACCTAAATGCGCTGCGCACACACGAACGCGTCGCTTCAGGGCTAAGGGCATGGCTTGATGCATTAGACCCCAACAAAGAAGCGGTCCGTAAAGCCGCAAACCTCGGATTACTGCCATGGGGCGCAGGTGCAGCCGCGCGCAGGGTTTGGCGTGTTGCAGATACGGTTTGGGAAGCCGCGGGCGATACAGCGACCGATTACAATCGCCAAACCAAGCGGGCCCTCCTATCAGCCGTAATTCCGTCAGTCGTCATGAAGTGGCTGGATACATCTAATCAAGTTGAGGTCGACCAACATATTGAAACTCGTCTCAAACAGGCAATGGATATCGGACAGGCAGGTAGCAAAATGTTGAAACCCGTTTTGGAAGCTTTTGAAGCCCTAAAGGGTAAAGTCTAACCCGTTTAAGTAGAATTTCAGCATAGCTATTTCCGCCATACCTATTGCAAATGCGCGCTTGTTGCCCCTAAATCGATCTCTGGGGTAAATATGGCTATGGAGAATAAATATGCCGAGACCGGCTGGGGTTAGAAATCATGACTTTGATGCAAAACGAAAGGCGTTGCTTGATGCGCTAACGCATTTCGCGCTGACCGACGATTTGCGCCGTCCTTCCCTTCGGCAATTTGCCATTGCGGCCGAGACATCAGAGCCAACACTGCGCCACTATTTCAAGGATCGGAAAGGCGTAGTCATTGCTATTCTGGAGCATATCCACAATCGGGCTGTGCCGCTCTGGGGTGTTATAGAAACCCCCGCCGAAACCCCAGCTAAGGCCGTTGAGGAATACTACCGCGTTAGCCAAGCCGGTATGCGCCATGCCGGATTTGCTCGCGCTCATGCTTTTGGTTTGATTGAGGGACTGGCCGATCCAGTCGTTGGGCGCGCATACTTAGAGTTTCTGCTAAATCCCGCGTTAGAGGCCGCAAAGAATAAGATGGAAGCAACCGGAGATAGCCATTCAGCACACGCGGCGGCGTTTATGATGATGTCACCAATGTTAGTGATGACGCTACATCAGCACTTATTAGGCGGCGATGAGGTTGCCCCAATCGATCAGAATGCAATGCTAGTGGAAATGCAAAATCTACTTGTTTCAGGTGCTGGCATTAAGAACTGAACGAACAACATCTAACTCGTCTTGTCCTGTCACCCAACTGCACACAAGGCGGTGAGATCCCCCGGGCCAAGGATAGAATTTCGACCCAGCATCCAGCAGTTTTTTAGCAATCGCGTCGGGCAAGTGCACAAAAACTTCGTTCCCCTGTACGGGATAGGCAAGAGAAACACCTTCATGCGCACAAAGAATATTGGCTAACTGGGTTGCAGTTGTATTCGCTTGCTCAGCAAGCTCCAACCACAGATTGCTTTCGAGCATTGCCTCGGCCTGCGCCGCTATAAACCGCATCTTTGGCGGCATATGGCCAGATCGTTTCGCCAGCGCCTTCAGTTCGTCAAACTTGGCGCGCATATCACCGAATAGAAGGATAATTTCACACCCTATCGCGCCTGTTTTTGTTAGGCCAAACGTTAAGACATCAACACCAGCCCTCCATGTCATGTCTGCAGGGCTGGAATTTGTCGAAGCAAGCGCATTTGCTATCCGAGCTCCGTCCAGATGCACACTTAGAGCCGCTTCGTGCGCCAGGGCAGCATAATGACGAATTTCGGAAGCGTCATAGGCCATACCGCATTCAGTTAAGTTGGTTAGAGACAGGGTTTCCGCCGGCGTTTCATGTACAAAACTTCGGTCGATCCGCCCTAGCGCATTCCGCAGTGCGGCTTCTTCTATCTTCGCACCTGTCCCAGTGAGTAATTGCAGTTTTGCACCGCCCGTAAAAAACTCAGGAGCACCGCGTTCATCCCGCTCTATGTGAGCTTCTTCGTGGCACAAAATCGCGCCGGTTGGGGAGCACATGACAGATAGTGCAAGTGCATTTGACGCGGTACCGCTTGCGCACATCCAAAAATCAAAATCTTCTGTTTCAAACGTAGCTTCTAACAGGCCTCTAACCCGCGCAGTAACGCTATCGTTGCCGTAACTGCCCTCACTTCCGGTATTCGCGCTCATCAGCATTTCCAACACTTTCGGATGTGCGGGCGCGGAAGTGTCTGATGAGAAGTCCATTGGATTTGTCATGCCTAAAGCATCACATCTGGCGTTTGCCACATTAGATGCTGGCCACCATCGCTTGCGATCATTTGGCCTGTCACGCTATCTGCGTCGATAAGATAGCGAAGGGTCTTGATAATTTCATCGGGGTTCGACCCTTTCTGGGTCAACGTCGCTTGCGCTTCTGCTGCGAATTCGTCGGGTTTCTGATGAACGTTTTCCAGCGTGGGCCCAGGGCCGATGCCATTAACGCGTATATTCGGCGCAAAAGACTGCGCTAACGTTTTTGTGGCTGCAAATAGCGCTGACTTTGAAAGCGTATACGTAAAGAAAAGCGGGTTTAGTTTTAGCACGCGCATATCAATCATGTTGATGATCAAACCGGCCTCATCTTCGGGAAGAGAACGCGCAAAATGTTGAGCCAATAGAATAGGGGCCCGCAGGTTTGGACCCATATGGAAGTCCCAGTTTTCTCTTGTGTGATCGATCGCAGTATCATCATGGAACGTGGACGCTGAATTCACCAATAAGGTCAGCGGCCCACCGAGTGCTTCTTGAGCGGCGCGGTCCAATGTTGCGGTATCTTCCTCATTTGAGAGATCAGCTCTGATAATTTCGGCTTTACCACCAGATGCACGGATATTTTCTGCTGTGGCTTCCGCACCCTTGGAGGAGCTACGGTAGTGCACAGCGACCGACCATCCATCGGCGCCCAATGCTTCGGCCATAGCTTTTCCTAGCCGAGCACCAGCGCCTGTTACCAATGCGCGGCGCGGTCCTTCAGAAACCCGTTCAGCCAATCAAGCCTCCTATGCCAGCGGAAATATTCCAACCCCCAATAAGGCCGAAAATATAGATCGCGTAAACCAGCAGCATTGCTACAGCAGCAAGGCGGCTGATCTTGGACTTCGGCAGGATGAACAGAGCCAGTGTTAATGCTGCAAGGCCAAGCGCCCAATAATGGTAATTCGGGAAACCGTTCGCGATCTCGACTGGGCCGAATAAGGCGATAATGCCTCCCGCGCCGAGTAGGTTGAAAATGTTTGAGCCAATAATCTCACCAACCACAACGTCCGCCTTGCGTCTCACCGCGGCAGCGATGGCGGCGCCAAGTTCCGGCAATGATGTCCCCACTGCTAAAAGCGTAAGACCGATTAAGTACTCTGAAATCGCAAACTTGCGAGCGAGCCCGACACCGCCCTCGACGATTAAGTGTGCCCCTAGTGGTAAGCCAACAATGCCAATCAGAATGGCTGACCACATGCGGAAATTACTCATCGCACCTTGGCGTGCTTGGCTATCTAAGTCTCTAGGCGTTTCACCTGTCATTATGGTTAGGACGAGGTAAGCTAGCAGGCCAAGCAAGAAGCCAATTCCGATAATCGGCGTGAGTGGCTGGTAGACCGTAATCGCAATAAATGCTGCAGTTGCCAGCATCATTAGCAATAGAGCTTGGCGCAGGCCCTTTGTCTCTGTTGCGATCGGAATAATCACGGCAGGAATGGCAAGCACGAGCCATATATTGGCGATGTTTGAGCCGACAATATTACCTAGTGCGATGCCGTGGCTGCCGTCTAAAGCGGCACTTAAGCTTACGAACAGTTCCGGTGCGGATGTGCCAAAGCCAACAATAAGTATGCCCGCCACCAAAGATGACAGGCCTAGTTTCCGTGCGAGAGCTAATGAGCCGCTGACGAGGCTGTCACCGGCGAGGGCCAATATTACGAGCCCACCGATAAGGGCTGTATAGAGGCTGAGGTCGCTCATCGCGATCTCTTCAAACTCTTAGTCGAAACGACGAAAGTCGATAATGTTCAGAATGCCGAAAACGGCGACGACTGATAGAATGGCCCAAACAGAAGCGTGCATGGTGTTACCCCTAAACTAAGTTCTCGGTGTGTTAGCTCTTGTTTCCTCGTTTGGCGAGACCCTATTGCCAGATTGACCCGCTACAAAAGCTCTCACTTTGGAGGGGCTTAGGTCTGCGCAAAAGCAACCAGTGCAGGTAGCACCATGAACGCCATCGCCCCAAACAAGAGCAAAACTGGCCTAACCGGGATACGTAGAGCATGTCGCATATCCCTCCTTTGAACCTGAAACACGGCATGATTGCGGACGGGAACACGGCGCAATTTAGGCGAGCAGGTTAAGCCAGCATTAAGCGGGCAGGTCTAACTTGGTCCTCATGTTGGATCTCCCCTTTTCCGACATGACAAGCAGGTTGTCGGCGCTCATTCCTCCCCCCACGTTTGTGGTGCTGACACCAAGTCTGAACGGCCGCGCTAACTAGTGCGGTCGTTTTGAGTCTGGCAGCAATGAACTGACATAGAGGCCAAGCGTGTAGGCTGACAGGATGGCCGCGAACCAGATTAGGCCAAGGCTGCCCAAGTGAAGGGCCAACCCGAATTGGAATTTGATGATGGCCAGCGATAGTAGCACGCCGCCAATGCCGGCCATTTCGAGCGCCGTTTTCCATTTGGCCAGCTTTGTAACGGGCAAGGTCACGTCTGGGATCAAGCGTATGATTGTGATTGCAATATCGCGCACGATGATGATGGCTGTGGGGACAGCCAAGAATATCGACCAATCGGAATTATAGCTGAGCGCTAGCAGGCTGACAGCGACTAAGATTTTGTCCGCCACCGGGTCCAAAAACGCGCCAAGCGCGCTGACAGCGTTCAGTTTTCGGGCAGCGTACCCGTCGACAAAGTCTGTCGCAGCAATGGCCACAAAAGCTAAAAAGGGCAGAATCGTATAGGTTTCCAGCGCGCCTTGTTTCAATATGAGCGCCGCCACACCGAATGCGAGAATACAGCGCGCGATCGTTAGGGCGTTAGGTAACCATTTCCAAGACATGTTCAGACCCTACGCGCCTTCGGTTCTAGGTAAGTCAAGGCGCGGCTGATCGGCGATGACGTCGGCCTCACACCCCTCATCCCAAGGGAAAAGGCTTGTTTCGCCGCTAGGCCAGAAAAGTTGGTTGGCTTTTAGCGGGGCGGAATTGCCCTTCTGCGTGTTCCAGAACCAGCGTGCAGAATTAAAGTAATCGGTTTCAATTTGGCTGCTATGGACGGGCCTATAGACCATATCATAGCCGTCCAAAATGTCCTTCCACGGCTCATCCGGTTCCGGCAGTTTGCCTGCTTTGATATGCTCAAACGCAGTCCACAAAATTGAGTGCGTTAGCTTCATCGGGAGACCCGCGATGAAGAGTTCCGGGCATCCCAGCGTTTCCGATAGGCCAACAGTATAAGAGAAGTTTGGAAGCTTTTTATCAGGGTCAAAGACCGAGGCGCAGAACCAGCCATGCTGTTCTACATTGTCCAGAATGGTCTTCTCATAAGCTTGGCGTTTGTCGTCGCTGACCATTTGAATTCCTCAGAACTGCTTCGTTTCAGGCGTGACCGAGTGAGACTGCGAGGTCAAGATTTTAGATGTGAGAAATTGCCGGACCACCGCGCGGTGTCACGATTTACAAGGCTAAGGCGCATCCAGATTGGGTGCGATTTGTAATGCCAGCCTTTCGGCGTGGCTGTTAGCATCCAATTTGGATGCGCCTGCGGCGGCGCGTTGCTCATATCTTGTCTTTGCTGCCTCTGGGGCTGCAATGATCCTGGCCTCTATTTGGTATCTTATGGGCAAGCCCACCGTC
>JAQWGO010000108.1 GCA_029238175.1 Henriciella sp.
GGTGGGCTTGCCCATAAGATACCAAATAGAGGCCAGGATCTGCACTGCCCCAGAGGTGATGCAGACAAGATATGAGCAACGCGCCGCCGCAGGCGCATCCAAATTGGATGCTAACAGCCACGCCGAAAGGCTGGCATTACAACCCGCACCCAATCTGGATGCGCCTTAGCTCTGTTTCACCAGCCCGCGATGCGGTCTGGTTTTGGTGCTGGGTGGTTTTTTGAACGTCCTCTGAGCCGCTATCGCGGCAGGGCGTTAAAGCAGGTTCCGTTCGTTGCGCGAACATGAACCAGGCTGAAGGCTCAGGCCCAATGCCAGTTACAAAGGAGACAGTCTTGAACTTGGTTCATGTGAGGAGCGTAGCGACGATACGGAACCCGCTTTCACTGTGTTAGGCGAAAGCCTCTTAGCGCGGTGGGAAAATTAAGCCTCCCAACGCGCACAAATCGCCGTCGGTAACAGTCTATCGTCATTTGCGTGTGGGATGGCCATTTCGCCCATCTCAATGCTGCCGCCAAGGTCTTCAAAATGCCCGGCTAGTGCTTGCGCAATCGCAATATGCGACAAGCGCACGGCATAGGCGGTCAAGATCACAAATAGCGGCTGGTCAGACATCAGCGCCCGGACATTAGCCAGCAGGCCGGGCAGGTCTTCCTCAAACCGCCACGTCTCATTCTTCGTCCCGCGCCCAAACTTTGGCGGGTCCAGCACGATGGCGTCATACGTATTGCCCCGGCGGATTTCGCGGGCTGTGAACTTCATCGCATCATCTGCGATCCAGCGGATGGGCTTGTCGGATAGGCCGCTCATCGCCTGATGATCTTTGCCATACCCGTTGGACTTAGGGCTGGCATCCAAATGCGTCACCTCCGCCCCGGCTTGCGCCGCCGCAAGGCTCATCATCCCGGTATAGCCAAACAGGTTAAGCAGCCTAATCGGTCGTCCAGCGCCCCGAATTTTCTCCTGAGCGTAAGCCCAATGGACACTATGCTCTTGGAACAAACCCAAATGACGGAACGGCGTGCGCCGTGCATTCAACTGTAGCCCTCGCCATTCCATCGGCCACTCGTCCGGCGCTGCAGGATTAAGCAATCGCCAATTGCCGCGATCATCATCGCCCGCTTTGGCGTCGAAATGCGCATCTGCATTCCATGTCTCAACCGGCTGAGCAGGGGGCCAAAAAGCCTGTGGGTCGGGGCGAATAACCGTCTGCGAACCAAACCGCTCAAGCTTTTGCCCATCACCACTATCCAGCAGCGAGTATTGCTCACCGCTCCACTGATCGGCAAGAAATAGGGTCGATTTCATATCCATCACGCAAACCCTCTCTGCCGCCAGCCTTCATAAAGCATAATGGCTGTGGCTTGTGCGAGGTTCAAACTATCCGCACCGCCCCGCATCGGGATGAGGCAAAGCGTATCGCATTCCGCCTCGATCGCGTCCGGCAGCCCAGCTTGCTCGTTACCCATCAGGATCACGCTCGGTTGCTCAAAATCGACGCCAACATGGCTCGTACCGCCATTCACACTCGCCGCGACCATGTTAAGGCCAGCAGTCTTTCGCCAAGCATTGAAAGTCTCAAAATCAGACAGGGCAAGTCGCACATCAAACAGCGACCCCATGGAGGCTCTAACAGCTTCAACACTATACGGGTCACAGCATTGCTCAATCATCACCACGCCCGCCACATCTGCGCAGTCGGCAGTTCTTAGGATCGTCCCCAGATTGCCTGGATCGCGGCACTCATAAAGTCCTATCCAAATGCCGGGATGTTGGGCGTCAAGACGATCCAGCGCCAGCTCACGCTGCTTAATCGCTGCGATCACCGCCTGCGGATTGTCTTTCTTGGCGATGCTGCCAGCGATCCGGTCAGGCACTTGAACCAGACGCGCGCCCGAACTCGCCGCGCGCTGCATTAGGTCGGCCACAAAGCTACGCTCTGCGCCGGAAGTTGAAACGACGAGCGTATCAATCTCCCATCCTTGCGCCAATGCTTGCTCAATAAGACGGACGCCTTCGACGAGGAAGAGGCCCGTTTCAGAGCGCGTTTTTTTGCGCTCTAGCGCCCGCAGCATCTTGATCAACGGATTGCCAGCTGAGGTGATGAGATCTGGTAAAACTGTCATAACGGTCCCTGTAACACGCACTTGCCTGATTCCAAGGGATAAGGCAGACTAGAACAGTTAATGCGGTCTGAAGGGGAGATTGCCATGAGTGTGTACGATACGTTCGGAGCGGGATTATCCGCCGGCCTATTCGCTTTAGTTGGCGTAATCGCCACGAGCGGCACGTCAGATTTTCATAAGAACGCGTCACAGCTGGAAGCCGAGCTACAAGCCAAAGCAGAGATTGCCTTGGTGAAATTTGACTGGGCATCAGTTAAAGTCGATGGTCAGCGCGCGACCGTATCCGGTGCGCCGCCAAACGAAACAGATGCAGCGGTATTGAAAGCATCGGGGAAGGGCGGTCCGATTTGGGGCGGCGTTATCTCGGTGGAAACGGCATATTCTGAAACGCAACAGACCGCAGATATCTCGCCTTATGTCTGGCGGGCAGTGAAGAAGACAGATGGCGGTCTAACTTTTGTTGGCTCTGCACCGGATGCTGAAACATCCAATTCACTGGCATCATACCTAAGCGTTCCAGAGGGCGCGGCGATCGATAACCGTGTTGAAGTCGCGTCAGGTGCGCCCGAAGCAGGCTGGGCCGACATGGCGCGCTTTGGTATGGATCAACTTTCTCTGCTTGATACCGGTGAGGCAAAGTTGACGGATTTAGAGCTTCGCCTGCGCGGGATCGCAATGGATGACGCTGCCCGAATTCAAGTTAGCGCAGCTGTCTCTAACATCTCTGAGCCTTGGACGGGCGTCGCGGAAATATCTGGGCCGAGCCATTGGAAGGCCGAACATGTTGGCGAAACGCTCGTCTTATCCGGGAGTTGCGAAACGGATGCTGACAAATCTGAGATAGCCGCAATTGCGGATCAGTATTTCGAGGGTGAGGTTATTGATCAGATGAGTGTTGCTTCATCTGAGTATGCCAACTGGGTTGATGGTGTGCGGCTGGGATTGCCTCACTTCAGTAAGTTCGAGAGTGGCGAAATGGCATTTGAGCCTAAAGATGCTGGATTTTCTTTCGAAGGCGAAGCGACCGCATCGACGCTTCAATTCTTGCGTGAAGACATGGCACAGCTTGAAGGCAATTACGGCGTTCAGCTGGGTGTTGAATCTGTTACTGTAGAGCTAAACGAGTTGCAGGGCATAGATCTGGGGTCAGACCCTCTAATCGCTTGCCAAATGGCGTTTGATCTTGTGATGCAAGCCAACGCTGTCGTGTTTAATACGGGTAGCGCTGAAATCTCTCGAAACAGTGGTGAAACCCTCGATAAAATCATGGCTGTCTCTGAAACTTGTTCAGAGAACCTCCGGTTTGAGGTGGCTGGTCATACCGATAATACAGGCGCGCGCGAGGCGAATACACTGCTCAGCGAAGCGCGGGCGCAAGCTGTCGCAAATTATATGCAGACGGCCGGATTTAATTCTGCCAGACTCATCGTATCGGGCTATAGTCCTGATCAACCGACAGCAGACAATGCGACGCCAGAAGGCCGCGCAGAAAATCGAAGAATCGAATTCAGAATTCAGGAATGGAGCGAGTAGATGCAGTGGCTTGTAGCTAATATGTGGATGGTCCTTGTGGCCGCGGGGCTTCTTGGCCTGATCTTTGGCTTCTCTGTTCGTGGGCTTATGGGCGGTGGCAAAATCCGCCGTGCACAAGTTGAGCGTGATGTTGCAAAAACCGAGCTTGAACAAACCCGGGCAGAAGTTGATGCCCTCTATGCCGCGCAACGAAAGCGGAAAGAAGAAAGCGCTGAAGCGGTTTCTGGTAGCAACCATTTGCAAAGTGAGCTTGAAGAGCGTGAAGCCCGACTAACGTCGCTATCTGACGAACTAGCTGCGGCCCGAGCCGAGATTGACGCTGTGAAAGCGGAACGTGAAGACAATGGCGGCATGCTTCAAACAGCTGGCGCAGCTATTGCGGGGGCTGTCGGCGGAGCTGTTCTTTCTAATGATAATTCAGAAGAGCTGACTGAGCTTAAGGACCGTAATACTTGGCTTGAGGAGCGAGTTGCAAATTTGGAAGCAGACGTATCTGCCGCGCCGACTCAAGCCGTTCCTGTCGCGGCGGCGACGCAAGACGCTGCGGAGCCTGCGTCAAACGTCGCAATTGAGAAGATGGCGTGGCAGAACGCTTATCTTCGACAGCGCGTTGAGGCGCTTGAGACCAGCTTGATCGCGGTACCAACCCCTGTGATTGCTGACGCTGGGCCAGCAGAGCCCGATGCCGCGCCTGTCGAAGTCGATGAAGACGCGTCTGGCGATGAAGAGATGGCGCGATTGCGTTGGCGCAACCGTTATCTTGAGGGGCGTCTGGCCTATTATGAAGAAGCCAACGTTGAAGAAGATGAAGATGACAATGGTGGTTTACTAGCCGCGGGCGCCGCCGCTCTTGGAGGGGCTGCGATTGCATTAGCTGACGATGCTGAAGCTGAGCCAGAGCCAGAGACGATTGAAGAAGAATCAGAAGTCGAAGTTGAGGACGTACCAGAGATTGACGAGGTTGAAGAGGTAGAATCATCTTTGACTGAGACTGAGACTGAGACTGAGACTGAGACTGAGACTGAGGCAGAGGCCGTTGCGACAAGTTCTGAAGACGATGTTCATCCGTCTGATGCACTTTTGGCGGAGCTCGGCGATGATAACGAAGAGACCGAAGCGCCGGACGCTCCCGATGAAGCTGACGCCGAACCTGAGATAGACCATGTTCAACCTGTGCAGACTGAGCAGCCTGCTGGCGGCGGTGACGACCTCACCGCGATTGGCGGCATCGGTCCCCGGATCGCAGAAGTGCTAAACGGCTTGGGCATTTGGACTTACTCACAGATTGCCGACTGGACGCCTGAAAATGCAGCATGGGTCGAAGAGCACTTATCCTTCAAAGGCCGGGTGGAGCGCGAAGAATGGGTTGAACAGGCAAAAGCACTGGTAGATTCCGCGGCAGAATAAGGCTTCATACGCTATTCAGGTAGCGGATGCGATATTAACCAGAACCTGTTGGTAAATAATGTCTTTTGCCTTGGGTGTCGTTCGTATCTACAATGACATGACAAAGGGAGAATAAGATATGAGTGACTT
>JAQWGO010000101.1 GCA_029238175.1 Henriciella sp.
CTTTAGTCAGGACCAGATGGATGAGCTGACATCTGGCGAAACTGTCCTCGACCATGTGCGTCGCGCTCTGCCGCGCGAGGCCACGATCGCACGCCAACGCGCAGTCTCTGCGGCGATGGGTTTTGCGCATGAGAAGGTCGAAACCAAGATTGAAAAGCTCTCTGGCGGCGAAAAAGTTCGACTTCTTCTTGGCCTAATGGCAATGGAAAAGCCAAACATTCTAATCCTCGATGAGCCAACATCTCACCTCGATATCGATAGCCGCGAAGCGCTGATCTACGCATTGAACGACTTTGAAGGTGCCGTCCTTTTGATTACTCACGATGTCTTTCTGGCCGAAGCAACAGCAGACCAGCTTTGGCTCGTGAAAGATGGAGAGGCTAAACCGTATTCTGGCGATCTAGCAGACTATCGTAAGCTGGTGCTGCAGGCCGACCGATCGAAAGCGGACAAGCCTGCAAAGACCAAGAAAGTTGAAGTTGTAGAGAAAGCTCCCGCACCCAAAGTCGATAAAGCGGAACAAAGACGCATCGCCTCTGAGCGTCGCAAAGCCGCGGCACCGCTGAAACGGAAAGCTGACGAAGCTGAAAAACGCCTATCTCAGGCCACTAAGAAACTTGAGGCGGTTGACCAAGACCTTGCAAAACAAGGCCAGTCGTCAGAACAGATGCAAGCGTTAATGGTTCAGCGCGGCGAGCTAACCGCATCCATCGAACAGGCTGAATTAGATTGGCTGGAAGCCAGCGAAGCCTATGAGGCCGCGATTAGCGACTAAAGCGCCGCTTCGACCGCTGTTACTTCAGGCACATAAGCTTTAAGCATGTTCTCAATTCCAGACTTCAACGTCATGGTTGAGGACGGGCAGCCCGCACAGGCACCGCGCATTGAAAGATGGACAATTCCACTATCTGGTTCAAACCGATGGAAGATAATGTCGCCGCCATCTTGAGCCACAGCAGGGCGCACACGTGTCTCAATCAGCTCAATAATTTCGCTCACGATTTCAGCCGTATCGCCTTCATAGTCATCAGCAGATCCGCCTTCTTCAGCTTTCGGAAAAGCCGATTGACCCGTCGCCATAACCGGCAACCCAGCGACGAAGTGGTCCATAATCGCCGCCAGCGCCATTGGACGTACATGCATCCAATCGGCAGCAGGTTCTTTGGAAAGTGAAATAAAGTCGCTGCCCAGGAAAACGCGCGTAACGCCCGTTACATCGAACAGAGTCTGCGCGAGTGGGCTGGTGCCAGCTTCATCTAGCGAGGCAAAATCATACGGTCCTGTAGATCCTGTTACAGGCTGACCCGGCAGGAATTTCAGCGTATCCGGATTTGGAGTAGGCTCTGTTTGAATAAACATGGGCGCGTTGCCTTTCAGAAGACTCGTTCAAAGGGTCAAATGTGCGCAAAAGCCCTCAGAATCAAGCAGGACGCGGGAATTCTATCAACCCGCGTCAGCGATCGCTGTTCTAGGTTCGGCCTGTTCGCTGAGCGCTAACTCAAAAGCAGAGACAGAAGCGACGATATTATCCATATAATATGCCATGGTCGCGGGATGGTCTGAGAGGAACCGGCCCGTACCCGCTTGGCTAGAGATAAAGACAGGATTGAACGTTGCGGCGCGGCGCAGCGTAAGTTGTAAACGATCGCGTGCTTCAGCAGCATCGCGGCTTGTCAAAAGGTCTGGTTCAGCAAGCAAGGTCGCGTTCAGTAATTGCGATGCGACATGAGCTTGAGCACGCGCCAGATAAATCGCCTCAATGTCCCTGCGCGACGCTGGCCACGCTTCTGCGCGATCAGCGCTGACCTGTAGGCGTTCTTTTGACTCAGTTGCCCATTTTCCAAACAGATCAATTTCAGCCGCAAAGGCTTCAGCTCCGCGCGGGTGCGTGGCTAACCCGCGTGCAAGACGACCTTCATAACGTTGCAATGCTTCAGCAGCCGCATTCAAACGCGGTATGCCTTCGGCGTCGCTGGCTGGGGCGAGCAAACGCCCTGCAGCTTGAAGATCGGAATCAACTTGCCCGCTATCGGTTTTCGAAAGATCCGCGCTTAACAGCATAAATTCGGACAGAGACTTTGAGACACCTTCTTGCCAAGCTGGAAGTGCCGTCAAACGTGCGCGCGGGTGCCATGCCGGACTGTCATCCGCCCATCCCGCATTCGTAAGCTCACGCCCCAAAAGGGTAAGTGAAGTGCCAACTTCCAACGATGCCCAAGGCGAAGCTTGAGACAATACAATCTGTCCAGAATCGACCTTATGGCTGGCGACCATCATCGCCGGATAACCACCAACAAGCGCTAAAATAATTGAGAGTTTCGCTGTCCGGATGAGGCCTTGCCACCAATGCGAAGCACGCTCCATCAAGGGGCTGGGTTCAGCTTCTTCGAGATATGCTGCCGGAAGATTTGAACCTATAAGTGTTACGACAGGTGCATTCGTATCGTTATCAGGTTCATTATACTCTACAGGAAGCTTGTGCACCGCGCTCATCAGTCGCCAACTTTCAATGTGTGTTTCAACCACATGGCGCAAGATTTGCGCCGTTTACAAGTCATTAAGACTTTAAACTTTGGCAACACTGAGTCCGTGCCCTGATTTTACGCACTAAACTGCTGAAAATCTTGCAGTCGCATCTATTCGACGAGTAGCGTCGCGTCGACAATGATCGGAACACTCGCGATTGCGACTGTATCATCTTCGACCAACTCGCCTCGCCCCTCTTCGCGGCGCTCATACGCAGCGACAAGCGACGTGTACGGAGGCACATGTATGATGCCTTGTCCCTCAACAGCGGACTTGATCTCAAAATGTAGGTGGAACGTCGTCGGGGTCGACCCAAAGTCATTGGAGATAAACCCAATTCTGTCACCGGCGCTGACAACTTGAAGCGCAGCAACATCGAGCCGCTGCATGTTTAGGTGAAGATAGCTATAGAGGTTGCCCGTTTCCGTTCCCTTCAATTGAACAGAGTAAGTTCCAATATGCTGTATGATGCCGTCTTCAACCGCAATGGCCTCGTGAATCCCGCGCTCTGACTTTGGCTGACTTCGAAGCGTCAAACAATCAGCGGCCGTGCCAACCCGAAGGTCTTGGCCCTGGTGGACCTTATTGGTGGGACAAAGCGGCGTATTGCGGGTCTTACTGCGTTTCTCGCAGAAATTGTCTCGCCAAGCGATTGAGTAATTTGTGGCGTCACATTGATCACCGCCAACAGCTCCGCCGGGACGGTACACCATAGATTGTGGACGCGTTGGCGCCGTGCGAATTGGAAACAACATATCCGGGGCATAGATCGTGTCATCGATCAAACCAGCGCCTGTTCCAGAGATTAGATCGCCGGGACCATAATACTCAAACTTAATCGGCAAAGGCGGCGGTGGTGGGGGCGGCGAAACAACCGGCTCGTCATCTTCCACGGGCGGTGTTTCTGTATCCGTATCGGGAACTGTTGGCGTTTCATCCTCTTCACCCCAAGGATCATCAACCGGGACCATTGGCGGCGGCGGCCCAGGCGCACCTGGCGGTATCACCGGACGTGGATCTGGCGGTGTTCTGCCATCCCCAGGAACTCTGATAACATCACAAGCTGCAAGCGCGAGTGTTGCGCCTAAAAGCGCCGCCCATTTTACTGTTCGCATTATCGTGTCCCCGCGATTAGCAACTCTTCTACTATGGTCAGTGCATCCGCTTCAGGAATACAGCTTCCCACCGCCGCAGTAGCTGGGTCTTTGCACATAAACTCTGCAAGATAAGACGCACCATATCGGCTAAATGAGACTTGAGCCCCGGTCATTGTCTCCTCAAACCGAAGCTCTGAATCAACTGCTGCTGAGCCTTCTGGCGCAGCAATCAACCGATCGGTCCCGGTTATGATAAGATCATAAACCTCACCGGGCTGAACGGCAAAATAGCCATCCGCTGTTGGACGAAACTGCAGATCGGTTCCGCCCGAAGCGATAGATATCTGGGTTTCAGGCAGCAGAACGGGAACTGGTGGGTTAGAAGTTCCAGCAACCGAAACCATGCCCGCGTCATCGCCAATATCACGCGCCGCGAAGTCTGACCGCGCGCTCGCCCAATCGATCTCTGCCGTTTTGACGTTCGACACTGGGGTATCGGGTACCGCTTCAACAACAGGCGCTTCAGCCTGTTCCGGCTCAACCATATCAGCCGTCGTTTCGACCTCTTGGCCCGGCATTCGAATTTGGCCACAGGCCGCTAGCATCAAGGAGAGCGCGATACTTGTTCCGAAAATTACTTTTTTCATTATTCAGCCCCTCCACTGGCTTTGGCCATGACGTCTAGTTCGGCATAAGCAAGATTTTCCATGGCGTTCAGTGTGTTTAGAACATCCTCTGGCGATCGCCCCTTAGGGTCATCAGATGGTAGGATCAGGATAAGCTCACCTGAATATGATGCCCGCGATAGGCGCAGGCCTTGTAAGTCTGGGTGATCTTCGAGCCAAGCCGCAAACTTCTTACGCGCCGCCGCTTGATCTCTGCGGAAGGATTTTCCGATCTCGCTCAGAATTGGTTCATTGTCGAAGCGGACAATAAAGCTCGCCGCAGGCGCACTGACCGTTTCTGCTTCAGCTGGTAACTCTTGCGGGCCTTCAACACGGTCTTGTGCCCACGCTGGCAAGAATGAGAGGCCGCCATTTGACGTCTTCTCTGTCCACGCCACACACCCTGTTGCGATAAGCATCGCGACCAAGGCCACGAGGCCGATCTGACCACCGCGATGCGGCTGAGGTTTTATCTTAGGTGCCAAACTGCTCTCCTAACCCCTACTCTGAGAGGGTGACCCCTGCCAGATTCAGTTGCCCTGCCCCGCATGGGCGATAGCAAATATCAGGGTCATCCAAGGTCGGTTCAGACCCCGGATATTGCGAACAATCCCCGCGACATTGCTCAGGCCGGATAGAGCTTACGCCGGACATCAGCGTATCGACAAGCTCTGTCGCTGTCATATCGGGTCGCTTAGACTTTATCAAAGCAAGCGCTGCGGAGACATGAGGCGTCGCCATACTGGTCCCTTGCTCATACGCATAATGACAATTCGACACCGGCGCGCCGGTCAGCGGATCAGAACAATTCAGGGCCGATTTAGTCGAAAGAACACCGTCCGGATGCCCGTCGCCATTGTCGTCGCGGCCCAAGTCACCGCCCGGCGCAAGAATGTCGACCGCATCGCCGTAATTGGAATAAGGCGCGATATACCCCCGCGCATCACCGCCCGCGACTGTCAGAACGTTCCGACACCCGGCAGGTGCATAATATTCCGTCGGCACCATGTCATTTCCGGCAGCCGCGACGACGATGACACCTTGCGCCGTCACTTCATCAATAGCGTCCTGCATGGATGCTGGGCAGGCCTTAAACAAGCCGATCGATAGGTTGATAATGTCGGCCGGATTCTCATTCCAAACTTCATTTCCAAGCTCATCATATTCTGGGATTGTTCCTGCCGACCAGCGGATCGCATCATTGATATCGGAGAGACGTCCACCGCATTTCCCTAGCGCGCGAACAGGCACGATTTTGACGTTCCAAGCGCCGCCAGCAACGCCTGAGCTATTATTAGTGAAGCCCGCGCCAACGATCCCTGCCACATGCGTGCCGTGGAATGTGTCCGCAAAGACGTTTCGTTCAGGACAAAGATCGCCCGGATCATTCGGGTCACTGTCGCGGCCATCTCCATCATTGCCTGTTTCGGGATCGGAAACCATGTCCCAACCCGGCGCGACATTTGGAGAATCCTTAATGTCGGGATGGCTCATCTCAAGCCCCGTATCGACCACAGCGACTACAACATCATTGGAGCCTTGATTTCCTTCACGGGTCCAAAATTCAACAAATCCAGCACCGCCCGGCGACAGGTTTTCGCCAACGCCTTGGTCTAGATAATGCCATTGCATTCCAAATAGCGGATCGTTCGGCGTGATTGATACAGGTCCTACATTTGGAGGCCGTCGGATCATCTGATGCTCAAAGACATAGTCTTTCTCAACATACTCAAACTCGCCAGACGCCTGCAGGTCTTGGATAACGCACTCCATCGCAACAAGTGGGTTCGCACCCTGCATTTGCGCCGCCGCTTCGTCACAAATCAGTTCATCATCCAGTGCGACGCTGGCTTGCTGTAGAAGCGCGCCTTGGAATGAGGTTGGGTTCATCGCGTCAGAACCAATTTCTATGACCATCTGCCCGGACCGAGAGCGTTGAATAGAGGCGGCGACTTTGTATTTTGAAGCCGCCTCAATCATACGGTCTTCAGCACTTAGCTGGCGCGCCAAAGCTGCATTCTGCATCGTCATCGCCCGCTTAGCCAGTTTCGGGTCGAGTTGCGGAAGGCGCTTAGCGCGTTGTTCAGGCGTTTCAATCCGCACAGTTTCCAAGGCCGGTGGGCGGACTGGTTCCAGTCCTTTTTGAACGCGCCTTTGATAAATCTGCTCCTTTAGCGGCGCTTTCGGCAGAGCAGGGCCAGAAGCTGACATAGGCCGCGGCGCAGACTCCACACGTGGATCAACCACAGTAATCGAGCGGCGGCGTAATTCGGGGCGCTCCATTCTCTGAATGACCGTCGGATCAAGCTCAGCTCGTTCCATCGTCTCGGCATCGGGAACAATAATTTTGGCCTCGGCTTCATTATTCACAATGACGTCCATTGCCATTTCCGGCTCAGCCATAACAGACGCCATCGCAAGAGGCGGCGGCAAATCGCGTGGTTTGGCAACAATAGAACCGATGACATAGCGCGCTTTGCTAGATTGGTTGGGCGACGGAAGCGATTGCGCCTGTATTACGCCTGCAAAAGCCCGCGCCTCAACAGACACATCGGCCATGTTGTTTGGCTTTGAGCCAACATCCTGCCCCGTAATCTGGTCCCACACATCGCCGGCCAGTGTTTGGCCACGCTCAACGCGCTCTTCCTGTCGATCACAGGCTGCCAATCCAAGAAAAGTGGCCAAGATGGCGCCAACACTCACGCGCTTAATCAGAGTAGACTGCTTCATTGTTCCATCCCCTGAGGCTAGCCAGAACGATTACCTTAACCATGTGTCAATCTAATGGCGAGGCCTGAGCGTGGTTTAATCTAACGCGCCTAAGGCTTTTCCAACGACCAGGCCTGCATCATGTATCGCAATGCGGGCGGGATTCGAAACTGCGGTCATGTTCATAAACCCATGCACCATACCGGGATGCTCACGGATTGTGATCGGGACACCATGCGCCGCTAACTTAGACGCAAAGGCTTTGCCTTCATCCTTCAACGGGTCCCATCCACACAAGACAAAGTGGGCAGGAGGCAAGCCTTTAAAATCATCATCCGGCGCAAAGAGCGGCGACACGCGCGGGTCCATCCGCTCAGCTTCGGTGTCGATATAGCTGTCACGGAAATAGTCGAAAAGATTGGGTGAAATAAAGAACCCGCCTTCCTGAAACGTCAGCTTTTTAGCGCGAATATCGACAAACTGAACCAACGGATAAAGCAGCAACTGGAACGCTGGCATCGTGATCCCTCGGCGGGCAGTTTCCTGGGCGATAAACGCAGATAGATTGCCACCGGCGCTATCGCCAGCAACCGCCAGCCGCGCTGGATCAAACCCCAGTGTCTGCCCTTGCTCTACTGCCCATTTCCACGCTGCTAACGCATCATCATGCGCCGCTGGAAACTTATTCTCAGGTGCCAAGCGGTAATCCACGGATAGAACACGGCACCGCGAAGCCGCCGCCAGACGGCGACAAACAACATCATGCGTATCAAGGTCGCCAACGGCAAACCCGCCGCCATGAAAAAAGATGATCGCTGGAGCAGGTCCAATACCAGCGGCAAGTGGCACATAATGACGGGCTTTCAACGATCCCTCTGCTCCATCAACCAATAGGTTTGAAACTTCGGCAAGCTCTGGCAGGTCACGTTCGACTGAGCGGCTAGCGCGATAAAAGCTCAAACGCAGGCTCTCAGTCGAAGCCTTTAAGTCCATTGTTGAAAAATCAGGTATCTTGAATTTGTCCATAAAGGACTTCAGGGTGTCATTAATAGCCATGGCGCTACTCTGCACCGTTCGTGCGGCAATTTGAAGACCGCGAGATATTCAGGAGAGAAAAATGAAATCTGTAGACGTATTTTGGTCTTTTCGATCACCCTACTCCTATTTCTCGACCAAGCGTCTGCGTAACCTATCGAAAAAATGGGATGTTCAGGTTCGGCCACGGCCTGTTTATCCGCTCGCGATACGGACCCCGAATTTTTTCGCAGAGATCAAGCCGCAATGGGTTCCTTACCTGATGAACGACATTGTCAGGCTATCACAATATTTGGAACTGCCACTTGGGCCGCTTAATCCCGACCCTGTCACAATGAATATGTTCACCAAAGAGATCGCTGCAGAACAACCCCACATTCATCGCCTCACACGGCTGGGCATACTCGCTTGCGAAGCCGGTGATGATCAAGGGTGGGCGTTTATGGACGAAGTATCCTCGCTCATATGGTCTGGAGGCGCTTGGACTGAAGGGACAGCGCTTAGTGAAGCAGCCACCCGTGCCGGCTTTAATCTTGCTGAATTAGACGCGCGCCAGACAATCGAAACGGATCGTATCGAAGCGATCATCGCGAAGAACCAAGCAGATCAGGACAAGTATCATTGGGGCGTCCCAACAATGGTCTTCGACGACGAAACATTCTTCGGACAGGACCGGATCGACCTGCTGGAATGGCGATTAGAGCAGGCGGGCGTGAAGCGGCTTTAGAACGCGCTCAATTTCCGAAGCTGGCGTTCAAGATTATTGCCATCAATCTCTTTTAGACCCGTGGCCCATAGGCGTCCACGTGTTTGCTTGGGCAAGCCTTGAACCGCATCGATACCAGTCATGGCTAGGCCACAAATATCCATATTGCCCATAATCCGTTTCGCTTCTTGTCGATTTCGCGCCTTGATCTTCGACAGATTTTTCACGCTCGGATGCGTCATCAATTTCATTGCCAACGCTTGTAGCGCGCGCTCATCACTTGATTGAAGCTTTCCGTATGATTTCGGATTACTCTTCGCGTCTTCAACAGCTTCTAAGAAGATCGTGTTCAGTTCAGCGCCCCACGCAAATCCAGCAGACGGATAAGTGAAAGCACCTTTGACGAGCTCCTCAGCCGCAGCTGGAGACAAGTTTTCGAACCGCTCATAATGTCCGGCTTTGCACCACTTTGAATTTGAACGCCTTAGCTGTCCCAAACCGCGTTCTGATAACTGCAACATGGCGTCAAAATGCTTCACGTCAGCCTTCTTCAAACTCGAAAGATAAGCTGGAAGTTCGTCGTCCATGGCTTCCATCGCCAGAATGGCGAGATCAGCCTTGCCATCACCGTTCGCAATAGCTTTGATGGCTTTCGCTTCCAGTCTTTTCCCGGCGCGCGGAGACACCCGGTTTAGCGTAACAATGTATTTTCTGGTGGCACCATCATCGAGTTCTGACAACAGAACGGAATCGCCAACCTGAATTTTTGACCCTGATTTTCCGGAGTTACTCGGCATAATAAGAATGCCGATAAAAATAATCGCCATGACAGCAACAATGATTAGGCCGAAAACCAAGTTTGAAGATATGCCGCCTGATTGCTGATTATTATACATGTGGAACCCCGTGAATATTGTGGCTTTGCCTATACTCACCGTCCTGAAATTTAATTAGGTCAAAACAAAATATTCGCTGACCCAATTAACCAATAAAGAAATAGTCTTGGATGCGCGCTAGCGCGTACGGCGTGTTGCCCACCATTATTTCTGGCATCAAGTCTGCCCAGATACGTCCGCGCGTATCTTCAGGTAAGCGTTTTGAAACAGCACCAATAGCTATGCCTAGATCACATACATTGATCTGTTCAATTGCATCCTGCATGGCGTCAAAGCTTTGGCCCTCTGCATTTGCGAAGGCTGCGATTTGTAGAGCTAGGCCCCACTGGCTTGACCCCATGCCTAAGCCTTCTTGCTGAAGCAAAAATTCATCTCTTGAATTGGGTTGCCTATGGCGTGTTTGAGATGCCCGCGCCGCGACACTCGCGTCCAAAAACAAACCACTCCATTCCAGCACCCAATCATATTGCGCCGATTTGTACGGAAAATTGGACAGAAGCGACGGCACAAGTTCATCGTCTGACTGCTTTAGGAATGACTGTATCGTCAGGCCTTTGCACCAATCGCTATTGGCCGCCTTCAAGTCAGATGCGCCGCCTGAAAATTTGGCGATTATCGCATCATAACTGCCAACTGGCGCATATTGCAGATCGAAAGCCTTGGCCTGAAACTGTGAAAATGTGGCTTGTAATACAATCTCAGCAATCTGATCGCTATCAGCGCCGTCTTCAATCGAAAGGACAGCTTCTCGGCGCAGCTTTTCAGCCGTCTCAGGCGCCGCATTCTCCAATTTGGCAAGATAGTCCCGGCTCACGCGATCACTTAGAACCGACGCTAGACTGACCGTCTGGTTAGGTTTTTCTGCCGCGACTATCTTTGTGCCGGTGCCCCCTAGCCAGTAGAATGACAAAGCGACCAGAACGCTAACGACGACCAGCGTAATAAGCCCCCATTGGAGCCCCGTTCGCGGACGATCAATAGCGCTCACGGCCTAAAGCTGGACCACATTCGGCGGTGGGTCCGCTACAAATAGGCTCGCAACCAAGTCTTCGCGGCAATCCTGTGTTTGACGCTGGTTTACATAGCCTTTGTCGGTGATTTCACCCCGATCAATACTCGGTGGCTCTGTCATGACCAGAAAGCGTTTGATCCGGCGCGATGAACCCGGCTCAGCCGCATTGAACGCCGCGACTTTGCCCGCCAAATCTTTAGTGAATTGGCCGAACGCCGCCATCATATCGCCGCCCGCATCTTTCACGTAAGCTTCAAATGTCGCTGGCGATGGCCAGAACATGGCCCCGATGAAATTCTTGTCTTGCCCACAAATCACGGCGTCAAACACAAGCGGGGAACAAGCCGCAACCAAGTCGGGGCGTAGCACGCCTACGCTGACCCAAGTCCCAGAGGATAGTTTGAAGTCTTCCCCAACGCGGCCATCGAAAATGATGCCTTGGTTGGGATCATTCTCATCAACAAACTTTGCCGCATCACCAAGGCAATAGAACCCTTCTTCATCGAATACTTCTGCATTCTTTTCAGGCAAATTCAAATAGCCATGCATAACCGTTTCACCCTTCACGCGGACCTCAAGCTTTGATCCATTCGGCACAAGCTTAAGGGTCAATCCCGGAAGTGGCAGACCGATCAATCCAACGCGCTCAGCCTCCCAATGAACCACGGTAATGCCTTGGGTCTCTGTCGCCCCATACATGGTGATAATCGGGATACGACGCCCGGTTGCTTTGATGGCAAGGTTCTGAAGTCGGTCATACAAGTCATCAGACAGTGTCGCGCCGCCATATCCAATCTGGCGCATATTGGCGAAGAAGGCGTGCAAAAGCTCATCATCTTCTTCCATCGCTTCTGCCAACATCGCCAGTGCAATCGGCGCTGTGCCAAAGGTCGATGGCTTAGCATCGCGAACATTACGGATCGTTTCGCCGAACAAAGCCGGGGTCGGCTTACCGCCATCTATCCAGAATGTCCCACCATTCCAAAGTACCCCATTAAAGTTCACATTAGACCCAGAAATATGGTTCCACGGTAACCAATCAAGAAAATTGTCTGGCTGCTCAGGATCGTAATCAGGATCCATCGCATCATCCCTCAGGCCCTCTACTCCAGCGATCATTGAACACATTGCGCCTTGCGTTGTCGGCACAGGTTTCGGCATGCCGGTTGAGCCAGATGTAAACAGGTACTTCCCAACCGTGTCGTCATGAAGCTGGTCCATCGCCGCCGAAACAGCTTCGGTGATCGGGGTGTCTTTCAACGCATGATAAGAGACCGCGCCATTTGCACCGTCTGCTGTAATGACGGTACATCCATGGTCGCCCAACGCTGCGAGTGCATTCGCAAAGGGCTTCATTTGAGCCGCAAAAAGGACTTTCGGTTGAACCGCGTTGAAACAGTGATTCAATTTCTCAAAGTCTGTCGACATTGTGGAATAAGGAACTGAAATTGGCGCGGCTGGTGCTCCGATTGTCATG
>JAQWGO010000117.1 GCA_029238175.1 Henriciella sp.
CTCTAAAAGAATAGATTTTACAAGAGCAGGCAGATTGCGCGCTCGTTTGGCCATTGATTGAGGGGTATGGTTGGATGCGAGGCAGACAAAAAAGCCCCGCCAAAATGACGGGGCTTTCTAAATTCGTAGGCTTAGATTTAGCTTACATTCGCGACGCGCAGAACGAACTCAGTATCGGCAAGTTCAAATTCTGGGGCTGATAGCTGGGTTTCAGCTTGCGATAGAATTTGGGCGACGCAATCTTTATCGACCATTGGTAGGTAAGAGATCGACGTATCGAAAGCGCATGCGCGGCGTGCTTCGGCTTTGATTTTGTTCATGACCGCTTCGATGCCATCGACACTTGAAAGCAGGGACGCGTCCACTGGAACGACAACATCCACGGTTGCAGGCGCTTTGTCAGCATAAGCGAGGGGCGCAAGAAAAGCGGCGCTAGCGAAAAGCGAAGCAAGAATCTTCTTCATTTGTTCAGTCCTAGAGTTATCGCCGGATAACAGGCCGGAAAACTCCTCCCGCAGCTTATGGTCTGTTGATTACGGTTAAACCGCTCGCCTTGATGCTGCACTGCACGATATGACGACCAGGCGCGTTGTTTCAAGCGCGATATGGTCATTTCTAATGCGACAGAATTGCCTGCACAAAATCTAGGCTAGGGCGCCTGCACTTTGATGCTGATTGGGGCATGATCGCTGGGTTTCCAGCCGCCACGGTATCCCAAATGAACGCGGTAGCTGTCCATATCGGTTAAGGCGGTGGCAGCATCTGTTGTCCAGATATGGTCAAGGCGGCGGCCCTTATTGGAGGCAGCCCAATCTTTGGCGCGGTAGCTCCACCAGCTGTAGAGACGTTGGTCATCATCGTGGATGTGGCGTGCGAGGTCTGTGAAACCGCCAGCGGCGCGCGCCGCCTCTAGTGCGTCTGTTTCAACGGGCGTGTGTGAAACGATTTTGAGGAGCTGTTTATGGCTCCAGACGTCGCTGGGGTGAGGGGCAATGTTCAGATCACCGACCAGAATACGAGCCGCGCCGTCGCCGGCGCGTTCGCCGTAATGCTGACCGAGACGATCCACGAAATCGAGTTTGTGCGCGAACTTGTCATTCGCCACAGGATCAGGGGTGTCGCCGCCCGCAGGTAGATAGATGTTGTGCAGCTCCATCCCAGCAACTTTCACTGCGTTCACGCGGGCATGACCTTCGCGGCATAGCGGCGGGGTTTCGAGGATTTCGACAGGATGCTTACTGGCAATCGCGACGCCGTGATGTCCACCGCGTTGGCCATGCACTGCAAGGTGAGGCAAGCCCATCTGCTTGAACGCTTTTTCTGGGAATTCGGCGTTCTGGCACTTAATCTCCTGAAAGCAGATCACGTCCGGGTTTTCGTCTGCAACGAATGCTTCGATATTTGGGAGACGGAGCCGGACAGAATTGATGTTCCAGCTGACGATTTGTAGCGCGTTCTTTGTCATGTCTACGGCTTAGGCAGGCCTGTAGATCAGGTCAACGCGCCTTGCGCTATATCCCAGGGTTTCTAAGACTTGCGGGGGCATGAAGGGCTCAAAGCGTTTCCAATGATCGGCTGGACTTGGTTTGATCGGTTTGCGGACTTGCCCGGCGCTAAATGTGGGTACAGCTGAGTTGCGATTCTCTGGGGCAAGCTTGTCTGCAGACCAGTCTAGCGAGAGCTTTTCTGACAGCGCGCCGCCGATTTTAGAGGGCTCTAAGCAGAATGCATCATGATTGTGCGCAATAATTTCCACATCGGCTTCATCATACATGGCCGCGATATCTGTGCGGGTGTGCAAAGTATCAGCAATGGTTTGTAGGTCGCAGGTTTCGGGAAAAGCCGAAGGAAATTCATGCAAGAACATAGAGATCGCGACATCTTGCGGGCGTCGAACAACGTTGACGAATTTTGCGTTGGCGTGCGTGCGGGCCAGAAGCGGTAGGATGAAGAAATTATGTGTCGTCTTGTCGATAACTGTCTCAGCCGTAAAGCCGCCGCGCTTTAACCCTGACAAATCTGCCTGCTGGACCTGTGTGAGGAAGTCATCGGCGGGGGTGGGCGATACAGCGTCACATAGGCCGTTCAGATAGGGCAGCATTGCCCCGCGTTCGCCGGCGCTATCAACATCTGGCAGCGCGGACAGGATCGATTGCAGAAGAGAACTACCCGTACGCGGTGCGCCAACCAAATAGATCATGTTCTGTTCAGTTGGTGTTTCGGGCGCTGAAAGCGTGTTGGCGAAAACGACGGCGCGGCCAGCACGGTTTTTAAGCTGTTTTTGGAACGCGGAACGGGCTTCATCTGTATAGTTGAAGCCATTTTGCTGGGTTGAGAATTGGTTTGCTTGTGTCGCTTGTGACCACGCTTTTTCATGGTCGCCGATTTTGTCACTGTAGCGAGCAAGCGCGAAAAGGAGACGTGTTTTCATCTCATCACTGTCAGCTAATGCAGACATGACATTCTCTGCGCTTTCTAGACGCGCGGGGGTAAGGTTTGGATCCTGTGTGACAGACAGTGCTAACAAGTCCGCCGCGTGCGGTGTTTGGCCAAGCTGGCGTTCGAGAATCTGTAGCGCAAGCGGGGTTTCGCCTTGCCAAGTGAGAAGCCGCACAGCGGTTTTTACCAGTCCGGGCGTCGTTTTTCCGTTCGCGAGTAATCGATCTAGGGCCGCCCGCGCGCGGTCAAATTCCAAAAGGTCAAGGCACAGTTGCGCGGTCATTAGGTCAGTTGCGGGTGTATGGTCGCCTTGAACTTTAATAAGCGTTTTCAGAGCATCATCAGCGGCATATAGGTCACCGCCCTGCCAAGCGGCAGCCGCCATCAACTGCAAGAGCTGTGGATTGCCTGGCGCAGCTTTCAAACCCTCTGCGAGTGTTGCAAAAGCCTGCGGCGCCTCACCATTTGAAAGGTGCGCGATCGCTTTCTGTAATATGGGCTGAACTGTAGTCATGCCCCGCTATAGGTTCGCTTGGCCGGGGGCTCAAGCGAACCTTGCGGTCTATTCTTCAATCGGCGTAAATTTCAGTTTAGAGGCCTGTAACGTCACGGTTCCGATTTTGTCAGTTTCAGCTTCAATACGAACAGGAACACTTGAGCCGTTCGGTAGTGGCGCAAGCCACATGCGGAGGGGGCCATCGATACCTGATAGGGTGTCTTTACTCGACTCGCCCTCTTTATATCCAGCAACCTTATCCATTCTGATATGACATTCCCAAGCCTTACCTTTGTAGGCCTCAGACTTCACATCCTTCAGGCCATGGCTGGTGAGGTGTAGGTGCGTGAGCTGTCGACCATCAAATATTTTCAAAGGCCCGCCGCAAGGGTCAGCGCCCTCTGCACGTGGTTCCAGCGCGAATGAAATCAAAGCTGTGATAGGATCGTTCGCGTCTAGCACTTGTTCTTTGGTTGCAGTTGGATCACCCAGATTACCGAAACGCGGTGAGGCGACCATTTCGAAATCATCCTGCAGATATTTCAAATCGACGCGCCGATCTTTTTTGCCGTCATTATTCTGAGAAACATAGGCATAGGTTTTTAGGCCACTTGGCGTTGTGTAGCCGGAGGCTGCGATGTCCATGTCATAATTGACCAAAATGTCAGCAAGCCCCGTAGTTTTGACCTTGCTGCGCATCGAGTATGTGTCGGGGTTAAGCTCAACATTGAAATTGGCTTTACCAGTGATTGGGATGAACAGGATCCAAGCACTGGCATTGATCTGGTATTCCATCCGCATAGGTTGGCCAGCTTCGATTTGAGCTAGTATGCTTGGCTCAATTGTTGCGGTATCAGCGCCAGACAGCCCGGCGATAGCGAA
>JAQWGO010000165.1 GCA_029238175.1 Henriciella sp.
AAGGTACAACGCTTGCGGGCGGCGATCGTGTTGATCAGTTCAACCGTTCGAACTTCTCTCGCTCGCTTCCACAGTGGAAAGCAAATGTGACTGCCAACTATTCAATGGGCGATCACAATTTCCGCGGCGTCCTACGCCACATCGATTCTTATGAAGATGAGCGCGGCGATGTCACTGGAAACGGTTCTGATGAGATTGATGCTCAGACGACTGTCGATCTGTTCTATAACTGGCAGTCACAGTGGGATCTTGATCTAGGTCTGTCGATCGTCAACGCATTTGACGAAGATCCACCATTTGCAGCGTTTGATCTGAACTACGATCCGTACACACACAATCCGTTCGGTCGTACCTTCAAGGTCAGCGTCACGAAGCGCTTCGGTGGCTTCTAAGACGTCTGAACTTTAAAGCAGATATTGAAAAGGCCGGCTTAATGAGCCGGCCTTTTTGTATGGATAAATGCATTTGAAAAGCGTTTGATGCGCCCTCAACGACATCGATGAAGCTAGTTTAAACCTTCACGGCCAATCGCGTAGAAGCGTTCTCGGCGTTGAATTTTCAAGTCCTGCGGCGAGAGGTCGAGCAACTCGTCCAACGCTTTAGAGATGGCTTTCCCTGCCGCCTTCATCGCTTTTTGTGGGTCACGGTGCGCGCCGCCCACTGGCTCTTTTATAACGGCGTCAACGACTTTGAGTTTGAGCAGGTCTTTACCTGTAATCTTCATCGCTTCGGCGGCGTCCTTCGCCTTTGCTGCATCCCGGTAGAGAATAGATGCACAGCCTTCAGGAGAAATCACCGAATAGATCGAGTGCTCCATCATAAAAACGCGATTCGCCGCAGCGATTGCAATCGCTCCGCCAGAGCCGCCTTCGCCGATGATCAGTGAAATGATTGGAACGTTCAATGTTAGGCAGCGTTCTGTTGAACGCGCGATGGCTTCTGCCTGCCCGCGCTCTTCGCCAGCTTTGCCAGGGAATGCACCCGCAGTATCAACGAATGTGACAACAGGTAAACCAAAGCGCTCTGCCAGATCCATCAAGCGGACAGCTTTGCGATAGCCTTCTGGATGAGCCATGCCAAAATTATGGCGTAGGCGACTTTCTGTCGTTCGGCCTTTTTCGTGACCAATCACAACAACTGACTGGCCGTTCAAACTGGCAAGGCCGCCAATTACGGCCTCATCATTCCCGAAGACGCGGTCACCAGCGAGTTCCTGAAAGTCATCAAAAAGATGCTCAAGATAGTCACTGAAATGCGGGCGTTCCGGGTGGCGGGCAACTTGCGTTTTGCGCCATGGCGAAAGGCTATCATAGGTGTCTTTTAGTTGCTTGGCCGCTTTATCTTTGAGCTTTTTCAGCTCGTCAGAAATTTGCGGACCACCCTCTTGGGCAGCAACGGCTTCCAATTCGGCGATCTTGGTTTCAAGCTCGGCGAGCGGTTTTTCGAAATCGAGATAAGTCGTAGGCATGCACCCTAGATAGCGCTGCTTTGCGCCGCCCGCTACCCTTTTCGTGTCCCGGGAGAGAAACGCTCAAATACGAGAATGGGATCGCCAGAGATGTCTGTGAGCGCAAAGTCTTTATAGCCAAGCTTTTCCGCCACGCGAATAGAAGCTCCATTATCTGGATTTATGATGCAAGTAGAGCGACTAGGGTGCGCCTCATCTAGCCAATCATGCGCCGCTTTCATCGCCTCCGATGCATAGCCCTGTCCCCATGCTTCGGGCGCGATGATCCATCCCGCTTCTGGCGTCCCGGAAATATCTGGCTTGATGCCGCGCTTAAAGTCGGCAAAGCCTACTTCGCCGATGAGGGCGCCAGTTTGACGGTGCTCCGCCGTCCAATAGCCATAGCCAAGCATGGCCCACAGACCGTGAGAGCGAAGCATGGTCATCCAAACATCTTGGCTTGAGCGCGTCCCTCCGGTGAAATTACCAACATCTTCATTTGCACGCATTTTGGCTAGTGCTTCATGGTCACGCTTCTCGACGGGGCGAATGATCAGGCGTTCTGTAAGAAGTGTTGGTACACTCATGCTGGTGATGCGTTTTTCATCTGTTCGAGCATGCGTCCCATTTGGGCGTGCACGACTTGCATCCCTTTTAGGGGACGGACCATGACTTTGAAGTCGATGATTTTGCCGTTCTCGTCCCACTCGATCATGTCGATACCATTGACGTTGATGCCATCCATAACGCACTCAAATTCAAGCACGGCTTTGTCGCCACAATCGAAGATGCGTGTATATTTGAAAGTGTCACCGCCTAGCGTGTTTCCAGCGGCTGAAAGGTAAGCAAAAGTGATCGCTTTGCCTTCCTGCGGCGTGTGAACAACGGGGCTGCGGAAGACAACGTCATCGTGCAGCATGTCCAGCAAGATAGTCTTATCATGCCCCTTCATCATATAATCGAACCAGCTTTGCAGGTGCGGTTTGTATCCGGTTAGCGGGACATCGTGATTGTGAGCCATGCGGGCGTCCTCTGTCATTTCGAATGAAAGTGAACGCCCGGATAGGATTTGTCTATAGAAATAGCATCGCTGCGACACCGGGGAAGAAAGCAAAGAAACCCCCGATTAAAAAGGCTGCAACGCTTATACCCCAAAGGGTCCAACTGATCCGGCGTAGGCGCGTGCAGGCACGGGCTTTTACAGGGTCAATTGGGCAAGGCAGATTGCGCGCATGCCATTGCCATGCGCCTGAAGCGGCAAGGACGAGGCCAGTCACGGTGAATACAATATGCTTGTTCGCACCGAACCATGTGATGCCCGGGACAGCGCCTATAACGCCTGACCAAACTGCGCCCATCCCGATCATGACAAGCATGGCGGGAAGGGCGCAACAGATCAGCGTTGTTGCGGATGTGAAAAGCGCCAGTGTCGCAGGTAGGACGCTGGGCGATTTCACCTCATCTTGGACGGTGTTCATGCGGTCTCACGCGTGACAGACACAAGTGTGTAGCCCGATTTTTTGACTAGCTCTCCGACAGTATCATCAGATAACTCGCCGCCCGTTTTGAGTGTGACGTGAATTTCCTGTGTATCGAGATCGACGTGCACATTCTCTACAGCGTCATTTTTGCTGAAGACTTTGGTGACCGCGCGGGCACAGAAGTCGCAAACCATGCCTTTGACTTTGGCGGTAACCATTGTCTGTTTGGCGGGCATTTCGTGTGCGGCGTCACCGCCATGATTGTGGGCCATAGCGATTGGGGCTGTGAGGGTTAGGGCGGATGCGACAAGCGCGAGTTTGATAAGTTTCATTATTTTGTTCCTTTAAAAACGGACGATCCAGTTCAACATCAGCTCTTCATCTTCGGGTGTATAACCGATTTCGAGCAGTTGAACGTCGTAGAAAAAGCGCACGAGTGGCGTGAGCTTGGTTGGGGTGTCGGCTTCGGGGTCATTTGTAACCTCTAACATTAGCCACGTATGCAGGTCGCCATAGTCGCCAATATACGGGGCGACGCCGACGCGCGCTGTTTGGCGCGCATCTTGGCCAAATCCTAAATCATAGGCACGGCCTTCATAGGACGCGAACAAGCGGCGCGTCTCCCAATCAGCAGAGAAGCCAACAAAACCTGCAAGCTCCGGGCTTTCAGGTCCGAAAGCGTCGGCTTGTCCTGCCGCGACTTTGAAATAGACATTGGCTTGGCTGCTATCGCCGTTCCAGCGTTTGAGCAGGCGATTGTATTGTATGCCTGTAAAGTGCCAGTCTTTGCCCCAATTGCGCTCTGAATAGAGGCCGATTGAGTCCTGAAACGTGGGAGAATAGTGCGCATGAACCGATGACATATCGCCATCATTCATTTGCATCAGTGTCCAGCCACCTGGGTAAGAAACGGGTCGCGCCTCTGCCGATGGTGTGTTCAGAACTAGACCGGATGCCAACGCAAGCGCGGCAATCCATAAAGTTTTCATGTGTGTGTTTCCTTCGTGAGTTGATCCTTAAACAAAAGGGATCAGGCTCGCGGAGGAGGTGGGTCGAACTCTGCAAGATAGCTAAGTGCGCTATCGGGAAGCGGTGTTGACCATTGGGTTAGACCGGGTGTCGGTTGGGTGACTTCAATCGCGGCAACCGTGACGCCATTACCGAGCAGAGCCACGCAGCAGCAGGACATATCCTGATGTTTGGGCGCTTGGTCATTATCCGGCGTCGGCATCATCATGCCGTCATGACAGGGCATGTCCGCCATCATCTCGTGGCCAGAGGTGGCTTGCATGTCAGCCCGCATGTCACATGGCTGTGCCATCGCCTCAAACCCAAGGGCAAGCGCGGCGATGAGCCAAAGCATAGATGTGAGCGAACGGATCATGGCGTCTATATAGCCTGCTTAACCTGTGCTCACAACTAAGATCGTGTTAAGCGCCGTCTTTGACAGCGATCTGATCTGCGAGGTCAACGATGACCTTAGCTTGTTTCCAAGTCGCGTCGTCTTGCATTTTGCCGTCTAGCATCGCAACGCCAGCGCCGTCGGGAATGGCTTCCAGAACGCGGCGGGCGAAAGCAACTTCATCTGGATCGGGGCTGAAGACGCGTTTAGCCACGGCAATTTGGCTAGGGTGCAGCGTCCATGTGCCGACACAGCCCATAAGGAAGGCGTTGCGGAACTGTTGTTCGCAGGCATCCAAGTCGGCAATGTCGCCAAATGGACCATAGAACGGCTTGATACCCGCCATGCCGCAAGCGTCGACCATTTTGGCGATCGTATAGTGCCAAAGGTCTTGCTGGGCGCTGGCGCGTGGACTGCCATCTTCGTGTGGATCTTCGATGACCTTGTAGAATGGATGACCGCCGCCGACGCGGGTTGTCTTCATCTTACGGCTGGCGGCCAGATCCGCCGGGCCGAGTGAGATGCCTTGCATGCGCGGCGAAGCGAGACAGATATCCTCCACGCGGGCAACGCCTTCAGCGGTTTCGAGGATCGCATGCAACATGATTGGGCGTGTGAGGCCCGCTTTGGCCTCAAGCTGGGCGACGAGTTGGTCGACATAGTGAATGTCCCACGGTCCTTCGACCTTTGGGATCATCAGAACGTCAATTTGGTTGCCGGCTTTGGTGACGAGCTCGGTCACATCATCCAGAAACCACGGCGAGTTGAGGCAGTTTACGCGGCTCCAAAGACCTGTGCCTTTGGCTTGCCAATCAAGCATCCCGGCCATTTCGATGACGCCTGCGCGTGCGGCTTCTTTGGCATCGGCTGGGATGGCGTCTTCGAGGTTGCCGAGGACCACGTCACACGTGTCGGCCATGCTAGGAACTTTGGCACGAACCTTGTCTAAATGTGGCGGAACGAACTGGATCATTCGCTCAACTTTTATGGGGAGATCGCGGAACGGCTCAGGTGCGCCGGCGGCTAAAGGTTTAAAGAATTGGCGCGGCGCTTTTTGACTCATCGGTGTTTCTCCACTTGTGCGGCGCAGCATATTCACACTTACGCGGCTGGCAATGGGGGGATCGTCGCAGGTGCGCTTATTGCGCTAGCGGATGACTCGTTTCCAGCAGTTCTGCGAGTTCGTCTGTGAGGACGTGCGTATAAATTTGCGTTGTGGCAATGTCGGCATGGCCAAGTAGCGTCTGGACGCTGCGAAGATCTGCCCCGCCTTGCAGAAGGTGAGTTGCGTAAGCGTGACGCAAAGCGTGCGGATAGACGCGTGATGGGTCTAAACCTGCCTTATTCGAAAGTGTTTCTAGCATTTGACCCAAGCGTCTGCGCGTTAGGTGACCGGCTTTGCCGCGTGACGGGAAGACGAAGTCTGCGCTGCCCGTTCCGTTTTTATCGCTGTCGCGCGCGCCTAACCAATTGGTCAGAGCAAGTAGGGCGGGCGCGCCGAGCGGACAGAGGCGTTCTTTGCCGCCTTTGCCGCGAATGATAATCTCGCGCGTGTCCCAAAGGCCTAAGCGTTTGCGCGGCAGGCTACCGAGCCGAAGACTGACCAGCTCACTTACCCGCAAGCCCGCACCATAGAGGAGTTCGAGCAAGCAAGTTAGGCGGGTGTCGTCGGCGCATGCTTTAAGGAGTAGGTTGACTTCCTCACGCGATAGAACGTCTGGCACATCACGCTGAACTTTCGGGCCGTCTAAGCGTGACGTCGGGTCGTCCTTGCGGTCGCCTTCTTCAAACAAGAAGCGGAAGAAGCGTTTCAGGGATGATAGTTTGCGCGCCTGTGTGCTGGGGGCGAGGCCATCTTTGGCGAGCGATCGCATCCATTGGGATAAGTCGCTGGGGCCCGCATTGGTAAGGCCGCCGCCGAGATAGCCAGAGGCATCCAGCAGGTCACGGCCATACGCGTCCAATGTATTGTTGGACGCCCCGCGCTCTGCGGACATCATTTCGAGGAAGGCTTCGATGCGGGCGCTGTCTGACATGAGGCAAGCCATAGCGCCTGAGCGTTAGCCAAAAGAAAACGGGCGCCCCGATAGAGCGCCCGCTTTGGATTGATATATGCGAAACTTACTCGGCTTTGTCTTTCGCATCATGCTCCGCTGGGTGAGTGCTATGCCCCTCACCATTCGATTTGTGCATTGCAATGACCACGCCGGATAGGGCGCAAATTGCAATGAGGTTCGGGAAGGCCATCGACGCGTTCGCGATATCCCCCAGCAACCAAAGTGCATCTGTATTGGTCACCATTGCTCCGGCAAAGACGACCAGAACCCAAGCAAAACGGAACGGGTGGGTCGCCCATTCACCAACTAGATAGGTCAGTGCTTGTTCACCATAATATGACCAGCCAATGATCGTTGTGAAAGCAAAGAAGAAGAGCGCGATTGGAACAATCCACTCCCCAAATGGTAGAGCAGCGCCATAGGCCCGTGTTGTGATCGCCGCTGAGTTCGCATCGGTTTCCCATGCGTGTTTCACGTCCATGAGCACAGTTGCATCTGTTGCGCCAGCGATAGCTGATTCTGTGACGTCCACACCTGCGAGGCGACATTCCTGCAGATAGGCAGCAGCGGCAGCACCATTGCTGGCAATCGCCGCTTCACGGCCATCTGCATAAGCACTTGGGAATGCATCAGTCATTGTAAGCTCTGTGCCTGTCGGAGATACAAATTGAACACCAGCAGCCGAACAAACGTTCGCGGCCATAAGAGATTCGCTCTTTTTAAAGTCGCCTTGAACCGTCAAGATAACCAACGCGGTCATCGTACAGATAATGATTGTATCAATGAACACACCGATCATCGCAATTTCACCCTGCATGACAGGGTTCTTTGTCTGCGCCGCCGCGTGGGCAATCGGGGCAGAGCCCTGACCAGCTTCGTTTGAGAATAGCCCGCGAGCGATACCGGCACGAACGGCGGAAAGTACACCGTAACCAGCCGCGCCGCCAACCGCTTCTTCCCAACCAAAGGCTGAGCCGATGATGAGCATGAATGCGCCTGGAACTTTGTCGAAGTTCATAAGCAAGATAATGAAAGCGAGGCCAACATATAAGGCTGCCATGACAGGCACAACTTTACCGGCAACGCTACCAATAGACTTAATGCCGCCGATGATAACTGCGAAGACAAGTATAGCGAGAATGCCGCCGACGAGCCAGTTTGGTATGCTGATACCGAATGAAGCGCTACCCACTTCGAGAGCGGCTTCGGTGATTGAGTTTGCTTGGATCATTGATCCGGTTGCTGTCGCTGAGAACAGCGTACCGATGCAGAAGATAATCGCGAGCCAGCCCCAGTTTTTCCCGAGCCCGTTTTTGATGTAATACATCGGTCCGCCATTGATGCGGCCATACTCGTCTTTCTCGCGGTATTTAAGTGCAAGAGAGCTTTCGGAGAAGGCGAGTGCCATGCCAAACAGAGCAACGACCCACATCCAGAAGATCGCGCCAGGCCCGCCAAGTGTAATCGCTGTTGCGACGCCCGCGAGGTTACCTGTGCCGACTTGACCTGAAAGCGCAGTTGAAAGCGCTTGCCATGGCGTAATCGCGCCATCATCGCCTTGCGCCTTACGGCCATCCCAGACTTCACCGAGTGCGGGTAGAAAGCGTTTTAAAGGACGCCCGCCTAAGCGGATCATCATATATATACCGGTTCCAAGTAGAACGATGGCAAGTGGACCAACAGGCAGTAGGCGCGTATCGCCCCATGTTCCGCCCCAAATGAATCCACTGATTGTTTCAATCAACGTTACGATGCTTTCCATAATGCCTCCCCGGCATGTTTGATGTTCAAAGTTGAAGGTACACTAGAACAGAAACGGGCGCTGTGAAGCGCCCGTTATAGTGTTTTTGCATAAATGTGGCGTGCTGAGCACGATTTAACCGCCAAAACCCTCGCCAACGCCAAAGTCACGTCTCGCTGAAACGATTGTTACGACGACACCTGCTAGTACATCGAGCAGTGCCATTACGGTCACAATAAAGAAAACCGAGGTTGCGAAGTTTGGGTGAAGCAGGAACAGCATCAAGCAGCCAATGAAGACCAGCATCGACAACGCATGGTTCATAATCGTCGCTGTGCCCGTGCTTGTCGACTTCAGGATTTCCATGAACAGCATGGCGATCGAAAGAAGCAACAGTGCGTCGCCCTTGGTCATGACCCATTCAACGTTTCCTCCGATCATGCCCACAGCAAATAGTTTCTCACCTAGAATGGCCATTAGCGGTGAAGCCTTAGCGCTTAAGACTTCAGCGCCCTGGGTCATGGTTACCGGATCACCGCCCGTCGTAAACGCGATCAAGCAATAGATGCCGACCGGAATAATGAAGAGTGGAAATGCGCTCATGAGTGCCCGCATCAGATTTCCCCTTTTTCGCTTGGCCTTGCCATTCTGGCGATTGGCCTTTTGCTTTTCCTCAAGACGAGCGGCGGCAGCGGCTGGAAATATCACTGACATGCCCGTCTCCTTACCTGCGCAGTTAACCACAATGGCTGATAATGCAAAGACAAGTTATGCGCTAAATCTCGTCAGCGGCTTCGGGGTTCCGGCGGCGGCGGATCAGCCACATCACACCGCGAAGGTCCGATAGGGCCGCCCAGAGACGTCCGAAATTATTGTACTTTGACACGCCAGCGCCGCGCTCACGGTGGTTCACGTCCATGAATTCGGTTTTATAACCCTCTGCATTCATCATGGCGGGCATGTAGCGGTGCATGTGATCGAAGTAGGGGAGCGATAAGAACGCATCGCGCCGCATGACTTTGATGCCGCAGCCACTATCGTCGCAATCATCCTTCAGCATCCACTTGCGAATGCCATTGCCAAAGCGACTTCCAAACTTCTTCCAAGCGCTATCTTTACGAGAGGCACGTCGCCCCATGACCATTTGCAGACCTTCAGGTGCATCGGGGCGTGTCAGGCTGCGGTAGAGCGCAGGCAGGTCAGCTGGATCATTTTGTCCATCACCATCTAAAGTGCCGATCACAGGTGCGCGCGCGGCTTGGATCGCGCTGCGAAGTGCCCGCGATTGCCCCGCATTCTTGCGATGCGACAGCACACGAAGTTGTGGGTGTTTGTCTTTCAGCGCCGCGAGAACGGCGCGTGTATCGTCAGTTGAGGCATCGTCTGTTATGACCATCTCAAAGGCGCGACCTTCAAGTGCGACGGCGATTTCGCCGATCAAAGCGGCCGCATTACCGGACTCATTGTGCATCGGAACACAGATCGAAAATTCAGGTCGGTCAGTCAAAACGCGGATACTCCACTAAAGTTTGCGTCCGCTTTAGTTGAAATTGCACGATTGCGAAAGCGCGCGGCTGAAGGCTTACAAAACTCAATGCAGTAGCACAGCGAATACGACAACGCTGACTACCAGCAAGATTCCAGACAAGAAACCAGTTACGTTGGCGATTTTGAACGATAAATCTCTTCGTTCTTCATATTTCTTGGAGTGGGTTTCCCAGAAATGTTTGTTTTCATGGCGTAGATTGCGAAATTGATGGAATGTCTTTTGGTCGAAGTATTCGTCAGATTTCAGTATCGCTAGCTCCATCTTGCAATGTTCACTGGCCGCTTCCCAGCCATGATTCAAATAGACTATCCAAGCTGTTAGTAGGGCTAAGACAAGTCCTGCGAGAGCGACGGAAGTGGGTAGCAGAATTCGATTCATGCTCACGCTTTCAAGCAAAAGCTCGGCTATTGTTGGAAACGCAATTGCTATTCCGGCGTTTAGTGTGATCAAGCTTTTTACTCCTAGCTGAGCGTATTCTATCGCAGCCCTTTCAGCATGCCGAATGCTCAGAGAATAATAGGCTTGAATGGCTTCTACTGCGTCGCGGTTGTCTGGCTCTGGTCGCATAACTGATCCTATGATTTATGCCCAAGCATGGATCGATTCTCTCAACTTCCCATTGAGCCTCTTTTGCCAGAGATCGCCGCGGTACTTCGTAAACGTAAGCGGTTGGTTCTGGCCGCGCCGCCGGGGGCGGGGAAGACAACGCGTGTGCCGTTGGCATTGGCGGGGCTGATTGCTGGGTTTGAGGCCCTGCCCGGAAAAGTCGTAATGCTCGAGCCGCGGCGGATCGCGGCGCGCATGGCGGCCGAACGTATGGCCGCAACGATTGGTGAGAAAGTTGGTGGCAGGGTCGGTCTGTCAACGCGAATCGATCGACGGGTCAGCAAGGATACTGTCGTTGAGGTCATCACCGATGGCTTATTTACCCGCCGGCTCTTGGCCGATCCGGAGCTAACCGGCGTCAGTGCGGTGATCTTTGATGAGGTGCATGAGCGTGGGCTAAATGCTGATTTGGGCTTGGCGCTAGCCTTGGAAGTGCAAGGCGCGTTGCGCGATGATTTACACATTTTGGCGATGTCTGCGACACTGGATACCGCAAGCGTGGCGGCCAAGATTGACGCGCCAGTTATTGAATCCGAGGGACGCCAGTATCCGGTGGAGACCCGCTACCTGGGTCGAACACGCGATCGACTTGAGGATCAGATAGCCAAAGCGATTGAGCGTGCGGTTAGAGAACAAGATGGGTCCATCCTCGTTTTCTTGCCGGGCGCCGGAGAGATCAGGCGCGTCGCCGAGCGTTTGAACTTGCCTGCTGATATTCTGATTGCCCCCCTGTTTGGTGCTTTGTCCCCCAAAGATCAGGATGCAGCGGTTTCACCACGCAAAGATGGTGGGCGCAAAGTGGTCCTGGCCACTGATCTTGCTGAGTCCGCGCTGACGATCGACGGCGTTTCAGTTGTGGTTGATAGCGGATATGCGCGTGTTCCGGTGACGGATGCATCAGGCACAAGTCGGTTACAAACCATCCGGGCAGCCCTTGCGAATGTTGATCAAAGACGCGGGCGCGCTGGACGCCTTGGCCCCGGTGTCTGTTACAGATTGTGGGATGAGGCGGAGACTCGCGGACTGATTGCTGCGCCAGAAGCAGAAATCTTGAATGCAGATTTGAGTGGGGTGCTTTTAACGCTGGCAGAGTGGGGTGAAAACGACCCGGCGCGCTTAACCTGGCTTGATATGCCGCCAGAAGGCCGAGTCGCCTCGGCTCGCACGCAATTGATCGGTCTTGGCGCATTGGATGCCGAGGGCGCGCTGACCAAGAAAGGCAAAGCGATGGTTCGTTTGCCATTATCGCCGCGCCTGTCGGCTCTGGTTGTTAGCGCTGAAACGCCCGGCGAAAAAGCGCTCGCCGCCCGGATTGCAGCTCTGGCTGGCGAGCGGGGCGTTGGAGGGAGCAGCGCTGATCTGGCCGACCGCCTAGCGCGATTTGAAACTGAGAACTCACAACGTGCGAAAGCTTTGCGGCGACAAGCAGAGGGTTGGAGCAATGGGGCACGACCGTCAGGTGCCGCAGCTGAGGTTTTGGCGAAAGGTTGGCCCGATATGATCGCGCGCCGCCGATCGCCCGGTTCAAACCTGTATCTGCTCGCATCGGGCCGTGCTGGACAAGTTGATGAGGCTTCGCCCCTGGCGAAATCAGATTGGCTTGTTGTTGCGGATATGGTGGGCGCGGCCAAAGGCGCGCGAATTACACTGGCAGCGTCGCTTGATGAGAAGATTGCTTTGGCTTGTGGCACTGTTGAAGAGCGTGAAGATGCAGAATTCGATCCCGTTAAAGGCAGTTTCAAAGCGCGGCGCGTGAAAGCTATGGGCGCAATTATACTATCTGAACAGCCGCTCCCGAAACCATCTGGTTCGACGGCGCGGGCTGGATTTTTGAGGCATATCAAAGAACAGGGTTTTGGCCCCACTGATCTTGATCAGACTGTCGCCTCTTTCATTGCACGCATTGCATGCTTGCGAAGCCTGTTTGGCGAGGCTTGGCCGGATGTCTCAATCTCTGGGTTGCAAGACAGCGCTGAAGAATGGCTCGGGCCTGCGCTGGGCTGCGGGCGTTTCGCGGTTCCAAAGCCAAGCGCTGTTTTAGATACGCTTAAAGCGACTTTAGAATGGCCGTTGCCGCGGGATTTGGATAAGCTTGCACCTGTATCCGTTAGCTTGCCCGTTGGGCGGAAGGCCAAAATAAACTGGCTGGACGAGCGTTCGCCCTTGGTCGAATGCAAGGTTCAAGAACTTTATGGCGCGACAAAGCCAATTGCGCTGGCAGATGGCCGCATTCCGGTGACGCTGCAAATGCTATCGCCGGGCGGAAAACCTGTGGCAACGACACGCGATTTACCGGGATTTTGGTCTGGCGGATACAAGGACATGGCGAAGGATATGCGCGGGCGCTATCCAAAGCATGACTGGTCTGATGATCCGGCAAATGCCAAACCTCATGGCGGGATGACCAAAGCTAGATTGGCAAAGGGATAGACGATGACCGACTTTTCACCGCAGAAACTGGACGTGCCGTCCGGCGCAACGCTTCTCGTTCGACATCTGGCTGCTAAAGGCACGGCGTGCGGCGTGGTGCAGATCAATCATGGCGCAGCGGAACATTCCGGCCGTTACGTTGAGTTTGCGCAGAAGTTGGCGGATGCGGGTTTCCACGTCTTCGCTCATGATCATCGCGGGCATGGAGAAACAACTGTTCCGGGATATCCACCGCATACGTTCGGTGGTCCGCAAGGTTGGGGCAAGCTGGTTGAGGATGTCGGCGCGGTGCATGACCATATCTCGGCGATTTATCCGAATTTGAAACGCATTATTTTGGGTCACTCAATGGGCTCAATCGCGAGTTTTGACCGCATGCTGCGTGCGCCAGATACTGCTGCCGCCATGGTTTTGCTCGGTCCGGTGCTGCAAAAGAACCCCGCCATGCCACTGTTGAGAGGATTGCTGAATCTCGAAAGCCTGTTCAAGTCCGCTGGTGCGACTAGCGGATTGTTTCAGTCGCTTGCATGGGACCCGCTGAATAAACCCTATAAGAATGGCCGGACGGCCTATGATTGGTTGTCTCGCGATGAGGCCGAAGTTGATGCTTATATCGCGGACCCGGAATGTGGTTGGGCGCCAACCATAGACTTTGCGAAAGGCATGGGCCGGGGCCTTTCCAGTACCTTTGATGATCGCAAGCTGAAGGCGTTGAACAAAGATATGCCTGTACTATTGATGTCGGGTTCCGATGACACATCAACAAATTTCGGCAAAGCAGTACCAGAGCTGGAGGCTCGTTTACAGAAAGCGGGTCTTGCGGATGTGACGGCCATAATATTTGAAGAGATGCGTCACGAGATGCATAACGAGATTGATCGCGGCGATATGTATGATGCCCTGATCGCGTGGTGTCAGCGCGTGGTGGCTTAGACGCCTAAACCCTCAGGTTCAGGTTTATTTAGCCAAATGACGAATTATACCTTTACAACGATTCGATATTTAGCTAAATGACGATTTATGAGTTCTGTATTCAAAGCCCTTTCCGACCCAACGCGTCGCCGTGTTCTAGAATTATTGCGTGACGGCCCGCAAAGCGCCGGCGATCTTGCGGCAAAGTTTGACGTGTCGAAGCCAACCATGTCGGCACATTTCGGCGTCTTGAGAGAGGCTAACCTTGTTATCTCTGAAAAGCAGGGGAAGTCGGTCATCTACCATTTGCAACTGTCAGTTCTGGAAGATGCGCTTCTCGGCTTTGCGCAGATCTTCGGCTTGGGCGCGCCGGATGCGGCAGACCAAAAACCATCAAAAAATCAAAGTGTGGAGTCTTAGACATGACTGAGAACCAATCCAAAACACCCGGAAAAATAACATTCACGGCATATGCCGTCCTGTTCACAGCTTTTGTGGGCTTGGTATTCGCAAAAGAGTTTGGGCTTGTTGATGGCCTATTGGCCAAACGACTTATCGGGTCGGTTTTTGGTGGCCTAATGATCGTCACCGGAAATTTCTGGCCGAAGCTGTTTCACCCTTCATTTGCGGCTATCTCTGCGCGGCGCGACCGTTTGATCGGGTGGATATTCGTTTTGACAGGTATCGCGTTGATCGTCACGCTAGCTGCGCTGCCCGATAGTTCGTTTGAGCTTTTGACATCAATTATCGGCGTATCTGGATTTGGCGCTGCGATCCTAGTGGCGATCAGTGCCCGGCGCGCGGAAGTGAGGCTTCCGGCTGAGCATAGCAGCGATCCGCGATTGAAGCGTGACATGTCATTGCGTCTGGTCGCACTCTACATCCTGCACGCAATTGGTTGGTGCTATGTGATGTTTTTGGCGGATGCAATTTGGGGTGATCAGGCCGCGATATGGACAGTTATGGGATTCGTATTCTCTAACACTATCATAGCGTATTTTGAGCTGCAGTGGCGGAAGGCTTTAACCTAACCTTCGCGCCATTCGCCGCTGCCTAGATCGTCCAGAGACCAATTGCCTATCGCCGCCCTGATTAAGCGAAGAGTGGGATGTCCAACAGCCGAGGTCATTCGTCTAACTTGGCGGTTGCGACCTTCGGTAATTGTAATTTCAAGCCAAGTATCTGGGATTGATTTGCGCACGCGAATTGGAGGCGTACGTTCCCAAAGTCCGGCGGGCTCCTCGATAATGTCGGCTTTTGCGGGGCTTGTATGCCCATCCTTTAGCTTCACTCCGCGCCGAAGCGCTTGCAGGGCGGCCTCATCCGGAGTGCCTTCGACCTGTGCCCAATAGGTTTTTGGCGTTTTGTGACGAGGGTCAGCGATCTGATGTTGCAGTCTCCCGTTGTCCGTAAGGATCATCAAGCCCTCGCTGTCGCGGTCCAGACGGCCCGCAGCATAGACGTCTGGCACATCAATAAATTCAGAAAGCGTGCGGCGTTGGCTGCCTTCAGTGCCCTTATCGGTAAACTGAGACAGGACGTCGAAGGGCTTATTAAACAGGATTATTCGGGTCATTGCGGTAGGTTAAAACCAGAGCGGATAAATAGCTATAAGGAATTCACTGACTTATTTGAAGAAAATCTGTATACGGATTAAAATAATAGCAGCCAGCTCGATAAACCCTAGAACAGTAATGGATATAGGGTTTTCCTTCTATAGTAAGGCGTTATGCGCTTATAAAAAATCCGTATTCATGCATAAAAATTGTCCGAAACCGTTGCATTATTTCTGTCATAATGCATTCTGTCTCTGTACTTGAGCAAAGAAGGCTTCGCTTTTCCGTGTTCAAGGCCGTGTAGAGGAGATAAAAAATGGCAAAGCCAATCCAAAACCTAGAGCTTCCGCAAATGTCGGCAGAAAAGTTCCGTCAGGGAACTTGGGTCGCCGCAGCTACAGCCATCATTGCTGTGCTGCTCGTGATCGTTGATAAGCTTACTTAAATCGAAGGGCTCCATTAATTTGGAGCCCTACTGGCTTCAAATATAGCCATTTCCGGCTTTTTCCGTCATAAGCCAGCCGATGACAGAAAAGACCTCGATAAAGCCGACCAAAAAAGTCTTCATAAAGACCTATGGCTGCCAGATGAATATGTACGATAGCGAGCGTATGAAAGACGTTCTCGCACCGGTTGGCTATGGTCCTGTAGATGGGCCAGAGGGCGCTGATCTTGTCGTGCTGAATACATGCCATATTCGAGAGAAAGCGACTGAGAAAGTCTATTCCGAGCTTGGCAAAATCAAACAGGAAAAAGCAAAAACCGGCGGCAAGATGATTGTTGCGGTTGCAGGCTGCGTAGCGCAAGCTGAAGGCGAAGAGATTATGAAACGCGCGCCTGTTGTCGACATGGTGCTCGGCCCGCAGGCCTATCATAAGTTACCGGAAATGATCGCGCGGGTTCATCGCAAGTCTGGTGAGCGGCTCGAAACCCAATTTGAGACCCTAGAGAAATTTGACGCCCTTCCGAAACAGCGCAGCGTTGATGGCCCGGTCGCATACCTGTCTGTGCAAGAAGGGTGTGATAAGTTTTGCACATTCTGCGTCGTGCCATACACGCGCGGCGCGGAACTTTCGCGGCCTGTCGATGATATTATGATTGAGGCACGGTCACTTGCCTCTCAGGGTGTGCGTGAGGTTCAGCTCTTAGGGCAGAACGTGAACGCTTATCACGGCGCCGGGCCAAAGCTTGAAGGCGAAGGCGACTGGACGCTTGCACAACTGATCCGTCATACAGCGAAAATTGGTGGCTTTGATCGTATCCGCTACACAACAAGCCATCCACGCGATATGGATGATGATCTAATTGCTGCGCATGGTGACACGCCGGAACTAATGCCATTCTTGCACCTGCCAGTGCAGTCCGGTTCAAATCGCATACTTCAATGTATGAACCGCGGACATACGCGAGAGCATTATCTTGATGTGATGCGCCGGGTTAAAGAGGCGCGGCCGGATATCGGGTTTGCGTCTGACTTTATTGTCGGGTTTCCGGGCGAGTCAGACCAAGATTTCGAAGACACAATGGACCTCGTTCGTGAGGTGAATTTCTGCATCTCATACTCGTTCAAATACTCAGAGCGCCCCGGAACGCCTGCCGCTGAAATGTTCGGTCAGGTGCCTGAAGAGGTTAAGACTGAACGCCTGCATCGCCTTCAAGCCTTGTTATGGGAGCAGCAAACAGCATTCAATAAATCCAAGATCGGCGAAACAGTTTCGGTTCTTGTCACAGGTAAAGGCCGTATGCCGGGTCAAATGGCTGGGCGGTCACCATGGCTTCAATCAGTCTATTTCGATGGTGACGAGAGCTTGAACGGTCAGGTCGTTGATCTGAAAATCAATCACGCGACACAAAACTCAATCTCTGGCGATTTGGTTGGTGCTAAAGAGGTGGCAGTTTGAAGCGACACCTTGGATGGGACGCCTCAGCAGAAGCTTGGATTAACAGCAATGGCGATGATGGCGACAAGTCGAGAAAACACATTCTCGACCCAGCTATTTTGCGCAGACTAGACGGACGATCATTCGAGAATGCGATTGATGTCGGTTGCGGTGAGGGTCGGTTCTGCCGTCTTTTACAGGCGCGAGGCGTGAAGACTGTTGGTATCGACCTTTCCGAGCCATTGGTTCTTCAGGCAAGAACCCGCGATCCACTAGGCGATTATCGGGTTGAAAGCGGAGAGAGGCTATCTTCTGCTGATGGTGAGTTCGATCTCGCCATTAGCTATCTTTCACTGATTGATATCCCTGACTTTCGTGCTGCGATCCGTGAGATGGTGAGAGTTATGAAGCCCGGAGCGACGCTTTTGGTTGTGAACTTGACAAGCTTTAACACCGCCGGGCAGGAGAAGGGATGGCGCCGAACCTTCACCGGCAAAATCAAAGACTATGTGATCGATGACTATTCAACCGAGCGGGCAACGATTGTTGAATGGGGCGGCATCCGTGTTGAAAACTGGCATCGTCCACTAGATGCTTACATGCAGGCCTATCTCAGCGCGGGCCTTAACTTGATACAGTATGAGCACCCCATGCCAGAAGACGACGCGCTACATCTTTTTGAAAAGTATCCTCGCGCGCCGTGGTTTAATCTGATGGAGTGGCGTAAGCCTTTAAATTTGGGAGTTTCGACTTGAGCCGTATCTGGGAACCTAATGATCCGCGTCTGCTGCCTGTGATTTGCGGTCCTAACCACATGCACCTTGTGCATTTGGAGCAGGAGTTTTCAGATGGAAAACTGGCCGCTGAAAGCCAAGGGGGTGGTATTCAGCTTACGGGTAGCGCTGAAGCGGAAAGTACCGCGGAGTTGGCGCTTTCAATTTTTGAGACAATTTTAGCGGCCAATCCGGATGCAGGCGCCGCAGCGCTTGAGGGTGCAATTGAGCAGGCGCGTGTTCCAGCTCAAACATTCGGTACGCTGACGGGCTTGAAAGTCCCAATCAAACCCCAAACAAATACCCAAGCCAAGTATCTCGACCTGCTAACCGGGACCAAAACAGACTTGGTTTTCGGCGTTGGGCCAGCCGGTACAGGTAAAACCTTTCTGGCAGTTGCCGCTGGTGCAGCAGCGCTAAAGAATAAAGGCGCGGCGAAACTGATTATTACGCGGCCAGCCGTTGAAGCTGGGGAGAACCTTGGATTTCTGCCGGGGGACTTAGAGGAAAAAGTCGAGCCTTATCTTCGCCCAATCTGGGATGCGCTCGATGAAACGTTGGGCGCTGATCAGGCGCTGCGCATGCGTGAAAAGAAGATTATCGAAGTCGCGCCGCTGGCCTTCATGCGCGGGCGGACGCTTAAGAACGCTGTCGTGATTATGGATGAGGCGCAAAATTCAACCATCCCGCAAATGAAAATGATGCTAACCCGTCTTGGCCGCGATAGCCGTATGATCGTTACGGGTGATCCGGGACAGGTTGATTTGCCGCCAAAAACGCCATCTGGATTGGCGCACGCACTACGAATTCTGCAAGGTGTTGAGGGTGTCGGAATGGTCGAGTTCACGGCCCGCGATGTTCGTCGCCATGCCCTTGTTAGCCGTATCATCAAAGCCTACGACGCCGATGCGAAGAAAGATCAGAAATGATCGAATTAGACCTCAGGGTTGAAGCTGAAGCCTGGGCATCCAGCATTCCCGAACTTGAACGTGTTTGCGAGATTGCACTTGAGGCAGGCGCAAAAGTTGGAAAAGTTGACGGGCAAGTCAGTCTGCTCCTGACCGACGACGCTGAAATTCAGATATTGAATCGTGACTGGCGCGGTAAAGACAGGCCAACCGATGTTTTATCATTCGAAGCCGATGAAATGGACAGACCGTTTTTGGGCGACGTGGCCGTAAGTCTAGGTGTTTCTGCTCGAGACGCTGAAGAGCGCAAAATTGGATTACAACAGCACCTATCGCATCTTCTGATTCACGGCTATTTGCACTTAATTGGGTATGATCACATTGATGACACAGATGCCGCCAAAATGGAGGCCTTAGAGGTTGAGGCGCTTGCGTCTTTAGGCTGGCCTGATCCATATAGATAAAAGCGCTGATTCGGCGCGCCCGTAATCTGATTGAGTGAGATGACAGAGCGAAAACGTGGGCTGTTTAGCCTATTCAAAAAAAGCGAAGCAGCCGCGACTGAAGTTTCGCCTCAAGGCCCTGCCACACAAGAGCAGCGTGAGATGCGATTGCGGATGGCGGAGTTTGAAACCGCACGCGTCGCAGATGTGATGATACCGCGTGCTGAGATTATTGGTGTGGAGGTCAATACGAGCTTTGATGATCTGATCCAGTTTTACGCGTCTGAGGCCCATTCTAGATTGCCAGTCTATCGCGAGACACTCGATGATCCGATCGGCGTCGTGCATATCCGCGATGTGGTCGCAGAGATTGCTCGGTTAAAAACAGATGATGTTGACCCAGACGAAAAGCCATTAGAGCGCCTGCGCCGCGACCTTCTCTATGTTCCTGCGAGCATGCCGCTGACGGACCTGTTGGTCAAAATGCAAGCGTCGCGGATGCATTTAGCGCTTGTCGTCGATGAGTATGGCGGCACAGACGGGATTGTGAGTCTCGAAGACCTCGTTGAAGAAATCGTCGGTGAAATTGAAGACGAACATGATGAGGAAGTTGCGATGGTCATCCGCCGCGGCCGCCTCGCATGGGAAGTTGATGCCCGGATGGAAATTGAAGAATTTGCCGAAGAGACAGGTCTGGATCTGGGGCTACCGGACCATGAGGTCGATACGTTGGGCGGTATTGCTTTCGCTTTAGCTGGGAGTGTGCCACTTCGCGGCGAAAGCCTGCGTCACCCCGCTGGCGTCGATTTAGAGATTCTAGAATCAGATGCGCGCCGAATTCAGCGCATTATTGTTCGCAAACCCGCCGAGGAACCAAAGCCATGAGCGAAGCGCGAACAGCGAGCCACGGCTTGCGTGTCTTTACCTCTATTCACGAAGCGGTTGCGCGAACCCGCGGCGTAACAGCAATTTTGTTCGCGATATTGCTTGGTGCGTTTTCGGCGCTTGGCTTCGCGCCATTTCATTTGACGCCGGTGGTGATTGTTTCCGTTGTGGGGCTGATCTGGATGTTGGATGGCGCGCGCGGTCAGCGCCGCTGGGGCAGAGCCATGTTCGCACGTGGCTGGGCGTTTGCCTTTGGGTTTTTCATAATTGGTATGTACTGGACCGTGATGCCGTTTCTGGTTGAGCCGGAAAAGCATGCGATCTTCCTTTGGATGCCCTTACTGGCTTTGCCGGGCGGTATGGCTTTGATCTGGGGCGCAGCATGCGCGCTCGGTGGAGCGTTCTGGTCATCATCCCCCTCGCGCGTGTTCATATTTGCGCTCTTCTTGGGCGGTGCAGAACTTGTCCGCGGCACGCTTTTTGGCGGGTTCCCATGGAATCTGCCAGGTACGACATGGGCGCCTGGCGGCTCGATGTCTCAAGTTGCGTCAGTTGGAGGTGTCTACTGGCTCACACTGGTGACGCTGTTTATCGCGGCGGCGCCCGCTGCGCTCGTTGATACGCGGGACGCTCGCGGTGTTTTCGGAAGGGCTTTGCCATCAATTATTGCGGTAGCATTACTTGGCTTCGGCTGGGCGTGGGGGTCACAGCGCCTCGCGGCTGATACCGTTATGACTGAAAAGACCGTCGTTCTGATGGACGTTGGTGTACCTCAAGCCGTGAAATTTGATGATCGTGGTGAACCCGTACTTGTGCGCTACATCAATCTACTTCGAGACACTCCGAGCGAAGCCGGGGACATCGTAATTTGGCCAGAAGGGGCGTTGCCATATGGCCTGCTTCAGAGCCCGCGCGCACTTGATTTAGTGTCCGAGTTTTTGAGCCGTCGCACATTGATTACCGGGTCAGTTCGTTTTTCGGGTTCAGATACAGAAACTGTTGCACATAATAGCCTCGCGGTTGTAACGTCGATTGGCGGTAGAGCGGATCTCGCCGCGCTATATGACAAGCACCGGCTCGTGCCGTTTGGGGAGCTAGCCGCGACAAAGATTGTGCCGTTTGGCGAGAGTGCCTCTGGAATTCTGCCTTCTTCGATGCAGCGCATGGCTGAAAACGGGTTTGAGCCTGGCCCCGAAGCGCGAGTCCTATTGCCGCAGGTGGCAGTCCCAGCGTTTATTCCACTGATTTGTTATGAGGGCCTATTCCCCGAAATGGTGCGCAAAGCTAGCCCGCAGCGTGACGCGGCAGAGTGGATTGTTGTGATATCAAATGACGCGTGGTTTCAGGCTCCATTCGGGTTGGGCCCTGCACAGCATTATGCTCAAAATCGATACCGCGCCATCGAAAGTGGTTTGCCCATGGCCCGGGTCGCCACGCGCGGGATGACGGCCATGGTGGACGGGTATGGCCGTGA
>JAQWGO010000170.1 GCA_029238175.1 Henriciella sp.
ATTCTGTCCTTTGGGGCGGTAGCGATCTGTAACAGATCAACACAATGAATTTGCGGGCCGGTTCCTTTTAGGAGCCGGCCTTTTTGTTTTGGGGGTAATATGGCCGAGATTGTTTTATCACAGGCGGGGGCGGCGGCAGGCGCGTCTGTGCTTCCGAACGGGCTGAGGGTTTTTGGGCAAGCTGTTTCTGGTGCTGCGATAGGCGCAGCGGTTGGGCGATTGAACCCAGCCGTGTTGGCGGCGTAGCCCCGACGCCGGCTCGGCCAGAACTCGTCCTTGTCGACAGCCGTTTCGGCGGCAGGGCATCGGATATCGGCGTGTTGGTGGGTGTAGCGGCCAATCCCTGGCCGGGACGTGTGGTTCTGCAAGCGGGTGGTGACCTTGAGACGCTTTCTGAGCGAGTGGTTTTTGATGCGCCTTGCGGTGTTGGTATGCTGCGAGATTCGTTGCCTGCTGGACCGCTTGGGCGATGGGACGAGGGCGCGCAAGTCACGCTATGGATGCCAGATGAAGACCTTTCGAGTGCAATAGATTCAGCGGTCTTAAGCGGTGCAAACAAGCTGCTGATAGAGAGGGCTGATGGTTGGGAGTTGCTCGCTTGGCGTCAAGCGGTGCTTATTGATGAAGATACGTGGCAGCTAAAAGGGCTACTTCGTGGATTGTCGGGCACCCAAACGGGGGTTGCATCCGCCGGAGCGAGAGTGCTGCTGGTCGATGATCGGCTTCAGTTTGTGGACATGAACAAAGACGAGATTGGCTTGAGTCTATCTTGGAAAGCGGGTGATGCAGATGCAGTATCGTTCACGCACGAAGATAAAAACGGCCTTTCTTGGTGTGTCGGCCATTTGAAGGTAGAGGCATCTGGCACAGACTGGGCTGTGTCATGGACCAGACGCGGCGCAGACATTGCCGACAACTGGAACCTTCCAGAGGCTGTGAATTCAGGCACGTTCCGAGTCGAAACTTACCTTGGTGAGGCTCTGGTTGAGAGTTTAGTGGTGCACGAGGCGAGGGTGAGTTTGTCATCGATCGGGATTGACCGAATTCGGGTCGCTGAAGTAGCTTCTGATAATCGCGTGGGTGAATGGGCTTCCATTCCGTTGTTTGCTGCTTAAGTGTGTGTTGAACGCATTACACAGCAGGTTCCATGAGCAAGAAATTATACTCGATACTTGGTGTCGCGCAGGGCGCGAGTGCTGATGAAATTCGCCGCGCTTACAAGCGTAAGGCAAAAGACCTGCATCCTGATCTACACCCAGACGACGAAGTTAAACTTGCCGCTTTCAAAGAGGCTTCTTCTGCATACGAAATATTAGGCGACGAAAAAAAACGCGCTCAGTATGATCGCGGCGAGATTGATGATGAGGGTAACCCGCGCGGTTTTGCTGGCGGCGGCGGACGTGGTGGCTTTGATGGCACTCATGGTGGTTATCAAGGTGATCCTTTTGAGGACATTTTTTCCGGTATGTTTGGTGCCGGACGACGACGCCCCGGTCCGCGTAAGGGGGCTGATATGCGCTACCGGGTCGATATCGCGTTTGAAGACTCGGTGACCGGTGCACGGCGCGAAATGATGATGGCGGATGGACGTGTGTTGAACGTCTCCATTCCGGCTGGAATCGAATCGGGCCGGACGTTGCGGCTGAAAAGCCAGGGCCAATCCTCACCAAATGGCGGCCCACCGGGCGATGCTTTGCTGGAAGTGAATGTGCGGCCAAGCAAAGTCTGGGTGCGTGATGGTAATGACTTGCGTATGACGGTGTCTGTTCCGCTTCGCACGGCGCTTCTGGGTGGAAGCGTCGAAGTTACAACGCCGGGCGGTCCGGTGACGTTGAAAGTGCCTGAAGGATCGAATTCCGGTGCAACGCTGCGTTTAAGAGGTAAGGGCGTTCAGGTGAAAACGCCGGGACATCTATACGCGCGTCTTGAGGTGATGATTGAGGATCCCAAGGACCCGCAATTACGTGATTGGGCAAGAGGTTACAGTGGATGACTGAACTTGAACGCAATCATTCACAAACCATTCAGCGCTGTTCATTCATATCGTTTGCATGATGAAAAAGATCATCCTTTCTGCGGCCTTTGCGGCGCTATCGTTTTCGGCTTTGCCGGCGATGGCGGCTGCGCAACTGGGCAACTCATTCACAGCGGATGAGGCGCGAAACGCGCGGGATAAGGGCGATGTTGTTCCTTTGCGGGAAATTTTCCGGAAACTGAAGCGTCAACATGGCGGCTATCAAGTGGATGCAAACCTGTTCAATAAGAATGGTGGACAGGTTTATGTTATTGATTGGATGACCGGAAAGGGCGAGCGCGTTCGTTTTGCAATCGACGCGAAGTCTGGACGTGTTATCTCTTCGAGCTAAGGTTGGTGCTATGAGAATACTTGTTGTTGAAGATGAAGCTGATCTGCGTCGCCAATTGGCCGATGCACTGACGCATGCGGGATATGCCGTAGACCTTGCCGCAGATGGTGAGGACGGGCATTTCCTTGGTGATACAGAACCATACGATGCGGTGATCCTTGATCTTGGTTTGCCTAAAATGGACGGCGTTTCGATTCTTGAACGCTGGCGTGAGGATGGGAAGACTTTCCCGGTTATGATTCTTACGGCGCGCGATCGTTGGAGCGAAAAAGTTGCTGGTTTTGATGCTGGCGCGGATGATTACGTCACGAAGCCGTTTTATACAGAAGAAGTTCTCGCGCGTTTGCGGGCATTGCTTCGCCGGGCTTCGGGTCATGCGGTTGCTGCGATTGAGGCTGGTTCACTGCGCCTTGATACGCGCGCGGCGCGTGCCACAGTCAACGGTGAGCCGATCAAGCTGACTGCGCATGAGTACAAGGTGCTTAGCTATCTTATCCATCATCAGGGCCGGGTCGTTCCGCGGACTGAGCTGGTTGAGCATATTTATGATCAGGATTTTGATCGCGACTCGAACACGATTGAAGTCTTCATCGGACGTCTGCGCAAAAAGATCGGTACTGACCGCATTCAAACCGAGCGCGGCCTTGGTTATCGATTAGTCACACCAGAAGACGAGCGAGCGAGTGTTGTCGGCTAGACCCGTTTCGGGCTAGGCGGGATTATGGACGCGCCAAGCAAACCCAAAAACAGATTCCAGCAATTGTCGCTGGCTAAGCGGCTATTGCTGGGCGCGCTTTTGTGGAGCGTGCTGCTGGTTGTGGGCGGTGTTTTTGCGATATCCGCAGTTTATCGAACTGAGGCGATCAACCTGCTTGATGATGAGCATGAAGTTACAATCCGAACTTTAGCCCAAGCGATAAGACCGCTTGACGATGGTACGGGCCGGATTGAAGATTTAGCAGACAAACACCCGCCAGACCCACGGTTCACCATACCACTTTCAGGCAAGTACTGGATGATTGTTGCGGTCGATGAAGCTGGAGAGCTGGCCGGAAGCATTCGATCTCGCAGTATCTTTGACGAAGATATTGTTTGGCCCAGCACCTTCACCGAACAGGCCTTAAACAATCCTGGAATTGCTGTTGATTTCAATACGAATGACCGAACCGATGAGCCGTTGCGCGTGTCGGTACAGGCGACGCGGTACCCTGAAAGAGAGAACCCTGTCCTGCTGGTGGCGGCATCGGATCGGACGTTGACGATGGAGGGTGTCGACCGTCTTCGGACAATTCTCTTACTCGCAATGCTCGGTTTAGCTGGCGGGACGCTGATCGCGATGGCACTGGGTCTGCGGTACGCCTTGCGGCCTTTAGAGCGCATCCAGGCCGATATTACCGAAGTGCGTGAGGGGCGGCTTGCATCATTGGATGGAGATTATCCGGTTGAGGTTCAACCGCTTAGCGAGGAGTTGAACAAACTGCTTGAGCATAATCGATCTGTCGTAACCCGCGCCCAAACCTATGTTGGAAACTTGGCGCATGCGTTGAAGACGCCGCTTGCGGTGCTGCGTAATGAGGCGACAGACGAGACGCAACTCGCAGAGATCGTTCGGCGGCAGACCGAAACCATGCATTCCAATGTCGACCACTATTTGCGCCGGGCGCAAGCTGCGGCTCGCGCCGAAGCGCTCGGTGTGCGTACTCAAGTGTCTGGCGGCGTTGATGGCTTGGCGAGGATGATGAACAAGCTGTTCGCAGCGGATGGCAAGACGGTCACCGTTGAGATTTCAGATGCTCTTTATGTTCGAGCTGAGCAGCAAGATTTAGAAGAGATGCTGGGTAATTTGCTCGACAATGCCTGTAAGTGGGCCGCCGCAGACGTACAGGTTACGGCTTCAGAAGCTGATAATGGCATGGTCGTGATCAATGTCGACGATGATGGTCCCGGTCTTTCCCCAGAAGAGCGTGAAGAGGCGGTGAAGCGGGGTATCCGGTTGGATGAAACCGCGCCTGGGACGGGCTTGGGCCTTTCCATTGTTGCCGATATTGCAGGCATGAATGGTGGGGGTCTAACTTTATCAGATAGCCCATTGGGCGGGTTGAGGGCGTCAGTCGCGCTGCGCCGGGCCTGATAAACTTGCCGCAGTGGCAAAAGCACATTCTCACTCTATAGCAACTTTATGAGAGCTCGTACAAAACGCCTTTATGCCGTCGCCGTCGCTGGCGTATTGATCGTGTCCGCTGTTGCTTTGGCAAGCGTGGCATTAGGGCGGCATGCCGATCTATTCTACACACCGCAAATGCTGGTTGAGCGCGGTATGCCTGAGATAGGGCAACGCGTGCGGGTCGGCGGCTTTGTTCAAATTGGCTCGCTTCGCAATGGTGAGGGCGCGCAAATCCTGTTTCGTATCGAAGATGGTTCAGGCGAAACCGTTGAGGCTGCTTATACTGGAATTAAGCCGGACCTCTTTCGTGAGGGTGAAGGTGTTGTTGCTACGGGCAGCTTTGTTGAGGCATCCGATACATTCATGGCTGAAGAAATTCTCGCCAAACATGATGAAAACTACCAGCCGCGTGAGCTTGAGGGGCTAGATAAGCCAACCCCAGCTTACTAGGCCGATCACGGTTTCGCGATTTTTCTTTGATTGGTAAGTGAAGAGTGGCAGTCCTATCTCTGTGCGACAGAGATGGAGATTTGTAGATGGCCAGCGAAAAAGTCGAGTTTGACAGTCCACAAGGTGAAACCCTTTCCGGTGTGTTAGAGCGTCCAAGCGGCGAGGCCCGCGGATGGGCTGTGTTTGCTCACTGTTTCATGTGTTCAAAGACTGGACTTGCCGCTAGTCGGATTGCCCGCGGCCTCGCGGCGCAAGGTATCGGGACGCTGCGGTTCGATTTTACCGGGCTTGGCGATTCGGGCGGTGACTTCTCTGGCACAGGTTTCTCAACCAATGTTGATGACCTCATAGCCGCCACAAACTGGATGTCAGATCAAGGGCGTCCTGTCTCGTTAATGGTCGGACATTCGCTTGGAGGCGCTGCAACTGTGGTTGCGGCAGCCCGGCTTCCAGATATTAAAGCCGTTGTGACAATTGGTGCACCCTCCGACGCGGATCATGTGGTTGATCAGTTCTCGCAGCACGTTCCTGAAATTGAAGCCAAGGGCGAAGCGGTTGTTGATCTTGCTGGGCGTCCTTTCACTCTGCGCAAATCATTCATCGATGACGTTAAAGGCGCCAAGGTTCGTGACGCTGCTGCAGCGTTGAAGCGCCCGCTGATGGTTATGCATTCCCCGGTGGATGATGTTGTGGGTATCGATAATGCGACGGGCCTGTTCTTGGCAGCGAAGCACCCAAAGAGCTTCGTCAGCCTTGATCATGCGGGACATCTTTTAACGCGATCAGAGGACGCTGATTTCGTTGTTGAAGTCATTGCGGGTTGGTCGCGCCGCTATATCGGTATGGTAGATACTTCTGCCCAAGCCGTGCAACAAACGCACGAAGTCGTCGTTCGCGAGACGCGCGCAGATGGCCCATATCAGAATGAAATCTTCATTGAGGGTGAGTGTTATTTGGCCGACGAACCAGCGAGTGTTGGCGGTTCGGGCACGGTGCCAGATCCATATGCGTGGGTAACTGCAGGACTTGGTGCATGCACATCAATGACCATACGCATGTATGCTGCCCGCAAGGGTTGGGACGTTGAACGCGTGAGTGTCAGTTTAAACCACGACAAACGTCATCTCGACGACTGTTCAGATTGTGGCCCAAAGGATCGCATCGATGTCTTCACGCGCGACATTCTGATTGAAGGTAACTTGGATGATACCCAGCGTGAAAGACTGTTAGAGATTGCCGATCGGTGCCCTGTTCACCGAACTTTGGAGGGCGAAGCTGTTATTCAAACGCGCGCTGCCACAAATCCGGCTTAATGATCTTTAATGAAATGAAGACTGTTACTATCGTAAAATTGATCCAAATAGGTTGTAATGAAAACCCTAGAGGCGAAGAACACTATGAAATTACTCGGCATTTCTCGAAACGCGTTATTGGCAGGCTTGATCGGTGCAGGCGCAATGGGGACCTTTATTCTGGGCCCGCAATTCCAAGATGCTGACGCTAGACCGATTGTTCTTGAGGCACCCGTTGGAGCACCGCTATCTTTTGCTGACCTAATTGAGCAGGTCAGCCCCGCTGTTGTTGGCGTTCGTGTTCGCACTGAAGTCCAACCAAGCGAGCGCGAAAAATCAGAACGTGAGCGTTTGCTTGAGCAGTTCGGATTGATCCCTCGTGATGAAGAGCCCGAGCCGCGCGAAGGTTTTGGTCAGGGATCTGGTTTCTTTATTTCTGAAGAAGGCCACATCGTTACGAACCACCACGTTGTTGACGACGCTGTTGAGATTGAGGTCATCCTAGATGATGGAACGAGCCTCGATGCGGAAGTGGTTGGTACGGACCGCGAAACCGATCTCGCCGTTTTGAAAGTCAAAGATGCTGGCAAGTATGAGTATGTCGACTTTGGCGCTTCGGCGCAGTTGCGACGCGGTGACTGGGTTGTGGCGATTGGTAACCCGTTAGGTTTCTCTGGGACGGCGACCGCTGGTATTGTATCGGCAATTGGTAAACCAGGCGATTTTCAGCGCTCACGTTCTTACACGGATTTCTTGCAAATCGATGCGGCGATCAACCGTGGTAATTCTGGTGGCCCGACATTCAACATGAATGGCCAAGTTGTGGGTGTAAACTCATGGATTGCGTCAACTTCCGGCGGATCAATCGGGCTTGGTTTTGCCATCCCGGCTGAGCTGGTCGATGATGTTACTCAGACGCTTATCTCAGAAGGCAAAGTTTCTCGCGGCTATCTTGGCGTTCTTATTGGTAACGTGACTGAAGATATTGCCGCAGCCATCGGCCTTGATGAGCCGAACGGTGCAATTGTCAGCAGCGTTACAAAGGATGGACCAGCTGACAAATCTGGCCTTGAACGCGGCGATATCATCATAAAAGTGAATGGGACTTCTGTCTCTGATGCAACCACAACGACACGTCTCGTGGGGGCCTTGGCGGCAGGTTCGCGAAACAAGTTCGAAGTGCTGCGTGATGGCAAATCCCAAGTGATCAACGTCACGGTTGGCGAACGTCCGGATAATCTCGGCCTATCAGCAATCACGGTTCCCGATACTGAAGACGAATCTGAGGGTAAAGAAGGGCCGCTAGGCGTCACGCTTCGACCTCTCGATAAGGAAACACGAGAGAAATTGAACCTTGCGTCTGATGAGGCGGGTATGATCATCACCGAGCTTGATAGCGATAGCGTTCTTTACAAAGAAGGAATTCGCGCCGGCATGGTGATCCTGGACGTGAACTATAAGAAACTCGACAGCCTCACCGTTCTAGAGAAAGAACTTAGTGAAGCTCGGTCGAGTGGGCGCAACCGCCTTCTTATGGCTGTGCACACTGGAAATGGGACAGTCTTTATCGCTGTTGATGTCAGCGAAGACGACTAGGTCGAAAGGAGATCGCGATGCGCGTTCTGGTAATTGAAGATGACCGCGAGCATGCTGAGTTCATTGAGAAGGTTCTCGGTGAAGCTGGCCATGATGTCGAAACGATTGAAGACGGTGTTGGCGGGCTGACAAGAGCCCGCGAAGACCAGTTCGATGCGTTGGTTGTTGACCGTATGCTTCCTGAGAAGCCGGGTCTGCAGTTGGTTGAAGAATTTAGGAATGGCGGCGGTACAACGCCTGCTTTGTTTCTTTCAGCCCTCTCTGATGTCGACAATCGCGTTGAAGGTTTGAAGGTTGGAGCGGACGACTATCTAGCTAAACCGTTCGCACCTGAAGAGCTCGTTGCGCGTGTCGAGGCGTTAGGTCGCCGGCAGACAAATAGCGAGCCACCCGTAACAAAACTAAAGGTGGGCGATCTGGAAATGGATCTTCTGTCTCGCAAAGTGACACGCGGTGATACACGCATTGACCTTCAGCCGCGTGAGTTCAAATTGCTCGAGTATTTGATGCGTCATGCTGGTCAAACAGTAACGCGAACAATGCTTCTGGAGAAAGTTTGGAACTATCACTTCGACCCACAGACGAACGTGATTGATGTCCATATCTCTCGCTTGCGTGCGAAGATCGATAAAGAGTTTGAATCGCAATTGTTGCAAACGGTACGCGGCGCGGGTTACTGCCTACAGGCATGAAGCCCGGCCCTTTTGCCTTTGTAAAAACAACAACGTTCAGACTAGCCTTAGTCTATTCGATCCTGTTCGCGCTGTTTTCGGCTGGATTGCTGGCATATCTATTCCAAGCTACCGTGGGCGCCATGCGCGTGGATGCCAAGACACGGCTAGAGTCTGAGTTCCAGACCCTAGCTGTCGCTTGGAACACAGGCGGGCCGACCCGGTTGGAGCAGTCGCTTCTTGAGCGTTCATTGGTTCGCGTTCGTGACTTTACCTATCAGTTTGAAGCAGCCGACGGGCAAATTATTGTCGGTGATATGCCGCGCATGCCGGTTGAACCGCTGAGTGAGTATAGCGTCCCACGCCCGGTGACGTTCGAGGTTGAGCGTCCGATCAGCGATGGCTCACCGCTGATCACGACAATTGAGGGCAGGATCGTTCGCCTCGGCGATGATAGCGTCTTACTCGTTGGTATTAAAATGGATGAGCGTATTCGGCAGGTCAGCCGGGTGACCAGAGCCGTTGCCACCGCTGCGCCTATTGGATTCATATTGGCGCTATTGGGCGGCTTTTTCAGTGCACGTTATGCGGCGCGGCGAGCCGAAGCGCTGACGAGAACAGCCGAAGCCGTCGAAGCGGGTGATTTGTCCACGCGTGCACCTGTTATCGGGTCTGGCGATGAGTTTGATCGCTTAGCTGAGCGCCTGAACGCCATGCTGGCCAAGGTCGAAACCCTTATGGCTGCAACGAAGCAGGCCGGCGATTCAATTGCGCATGACCTCCGCTCGCCGCTTTCTCGTTTGAGAAACCGTCTTGAGGCTAAATTGCGCGGGCCGATTGATGAAGTTACAGCAAGAGACACACTTGGCGAGACAGTTGAAGAAGTCGACCGGGTTCTGGCGACTTTCAATGCGATCCTGCGCTTATCTCGCGTAAATGAGGGCGCCGAAGGCAAGATGATGCGGCTTGATTTGAGCGAGCTTGCCGAAGAGATGGCAGAGCTATTTGAACCTGCGTGTGAAGAAGCTGGCTTAACTTTTACCTCTGATATTGAACGTGGTTTAGAGATTAGAGGAGACCGTGCGCTTCTCGCGCAAGCGATTGCGAACCTGCTGGACAATGCTGTGAAGTACACGCCACCCGGCGAGTCTATCACGTTCAGAGCATTTCGGCATGACGGCCGCGTCGCGATAACCGTTGAAGATACAGGGCCAGGCATTCCCGAAAAAGACTTGGAACGTGTGAAGACCCGTTTCGTCAGGTTAGATGATGCCAGAACCCAAGCGGGATCAGGCCTAGGTCTGGCTATGGTCGAAGCGGTTGCGCAATTGCACGGCGGTGAACTGATATTGGCAACTGGCAAAGAAGGCCGAGGCTTGCGAACAACTGTATCGTTTCCTCGGGATAAGTAGCTGGAGCTGCAAACGTGCTGACAATCAAACCACTAGCAGAGACAGCCGAAAACGCGCTCGATATGGCCTCCGAATATTCACCCTATTTAGCTAAGCTTTCAAAACTGATCTCTGCCAAGGGTATGCCGGTTAACCCTGCTGGTTTGTATGCCCATAGCCTCGCAATCTGCAACGATATGGCGGTCGATGACCCGGATACGCAAGCGATGCTTCGCAGCGCGAAGGCGGCGGCGCACTATGCGATTGCAGGCTCTGATCTTGCTGGTTTGCGTTCAGTTCCTGAGATAATTGACAATATCACCCGATTTGCAGATGCCGCGACAGCGTCGGCGCTTCGTCATGCGTTGCACAAGGCAGGTCTTGAAGAGAAGGGATTGTTTCTGGTCGCGCTTGGTAAGATGGGCGCGTTCGAGCTCAACTATTCGAGTGATATCGACATGGCGGCCTTTGTTGATGTCGATATTTTCGATGGCGGTACGCGCGAGCCCGTCGATGCGGCGAGCCGCGCGATCAAGGAAGCGATGCGTCTCCTGCATGAGCGCACATCGGATGGTTATGTATTTCGAACAGATCTTAGGCTTCGCCCGGATCCAAGTTCAACGCCCTTGGCTGTCTCTACCCGACGGGCTGAACTCTACTATGAAAGCGTCGGTCAAAACTGGGAGCGAATGGTCTGGATAAAAGCGCGGCCATGTGCTGGCGATATTGAGGCTGGTGAGCAATTTACGAGAATGCTCGAACCCTTCGTTTGGCGGCGGCATTTGGACTATTGGGCCATCAATGACGTGCATGCCATCAAAGGCATGATCAATGCCAAAGCGGGAGATAAATCCCTTGATGATGTCGCCGCCGATGTGAAGCTTGGTCCCGGCGGTATTCGCGAAATTGAGTTTTTCGTGCAGACACAGCAAATCATCCTTGGTGGTCGCAATCCCCAACTTCGTGTGCGTGGAACTTTGCAAGGCTTGGAGGCGCTGACCGAGCTAGGTGTCGTTGAGCCAAGTGTTTCCACTGAACTAAGCCAAGCCTATTTGACATTGCGGGCAGTGGAGCATCGGATTCAGATGATCGACGATGAGCAAACACACACGCTCCCTTCCTTTGAAGCCAAAAGAGCGTCCGTTGCGGCCCTTTGTGGGCATTCGGAGTTGGAAGCTTTCGACGCCGCCCTGATCGAAACACGCAGGCTTGTGCATCGGCATTATGTTGAATTATTTGCTCAAGACGCCAGCACATCAAGCGCGACACAATATGGAAACTTGGTTTTTACCGGCGTTGATGATGATCCGGGAACAGTCCAAACGCTTTCAGAAATGGGGTTTGATTCCCCGGCTTTAGTCATTGAAAGCATTCGCCAATGGCACCGTGGACGCACGCCCGCAACGCGTTCAACGCGGGGGCGCGAATTGCTTACGGCGATCCTCCCCGACTTGTTAAGCGCGATGGGGAAGACAGGTGAACCCGATGAGGCGTTTCGGCGTTTCAGCCGCTTCTTTGAGGGACTAAGATCTGGGGTCCAGACGCTTTCCATGCTGGCCGCTGAGACTGAGTTGATGGAAGACTTGGTCACAACTTTAGCAATCGCTCCGCGCATTGCTGACACACTCGCGAAAAGACCCGGATTGCTTGAGGCGCTATTGTCAGTTTCTGATCGTAAAGAGGCTCCGCGTATCGACGACGAGACTGATTTTGAAGCCGCGCTCGATCTGGTGCGGCGCTGGCACGGTGAACGCGCATTCCTGATTGGCCACAGGCTCTTGCACGGAAAACTTGAAGCGAAAGCAGCCGCCGAAAAATGGACGGAACTTGCCGATATCTGTCTAAAACTGATGGCATCTGCTGCTGAGAAAGAGACGATAAAACGCTATGGAAACGCACCTGGGGCATGGTGTGTTGCGGCATTAGGAAAACTGGGCGGATCGGAAATGACTGCCGGATCTGACCTTGATTTGGTTGTCATATATGATCCCAATACCGATGAGGATGCGCAGGTTTGGTTTACGCGGTTCACTCAAAGACTGATTGCTGGTCTATCTTCTGAAACGGCCGAGGGCGCTCTTTACGAAGTTGATATGCGTCTGCGTCCATCGGGACGCGCAGGGCCTGTCGCAACTTCGGTGCAGGCTTTTGAGCGCTATCATAATACAGAAGCATGGACTTGGGAGCATATGGCGTTGACCCGCCTTCGCCCAATCGCTGGCGATGAAGAACTTGGGCAACGCATAGTCATGATCGCGCGTGAAGCGAACCGGACGGGCGACAATCAAGCTCAAACACGCGATATTCTAGATATGCGAGAGCGGCTTAAACGCGATAAACCTGCGTCGGGCTTATGGGATCTGAAAATGCGAGATGGTGGACTTGTCGATCTGGAATTCATTGTTCAGCACGCCCTTTTGACACGGACTGAGTTTAAACGTCATGTGCCAAGGCTCGCCGATGCGATTAGAGGAATTGTTGAAACCGGACATTTTTCAAAGGAAGAGGGCGAGCAATTGGTCGCCTCATTCCGATTTCTACAGTCGCTACAACAGCTGCAGCGTATCGCGATTGGTGCGAGTGCGGACACGTCTGACGTCTCTTCGGGACTCGCTGATCGCATGTGCCGGGCGATTGGAGTGGCTGATTTCTCAACGCTCGAAGCGCAGCTAGAACAAGTGTGTGCAGCCGTTTCTGCATTATTTCATGAAAAACTTGGTAACCGAGCGACGGAAACATAATCTCAGCGCGTTCTATAGTTAGGTTTGAACAGAAAGGGCCTGACATAATGAAAAAACTAACAATTGCAGCTCTCCTCGTTGCCGGCGCTGGCACGCTCACTTTTGCGGCTGTTGCAGCCCCTCATGGTCACAAAGGTGGCGGTGAGAAAATGCTTGAACAAGTTGATGCCAATCAAGATGGCAACATCACAAAAGCTGAAATCGAAGCCCATAAAGCGACTAAGAAAGCAGAACGATTTGCTGCCGCAGATGCCAATGGTGACGGGCTCGTCTCATTTGCTGAGTTTGAAGCGCACGCTGAAGCTGAAAAGGCGCGCCGCGAGGCAGAACGTCGTGAGCGTAGATTTGCCGAGCTTGATTCAGACGGTGATGGTTTTGTGACCCAAGCTGAAATGGAAGCTGCCAAAGGTAAGCGCGGTGACCGCCAAGAAAGTCGTTTCGATCGGATGGATACGGATGGCGATGGTGTACTAACGTCAGAAGAGCGCGAAGCTGCGAAAGCGGCACGTGCTGAGCGTAAAGAAGGTCGACGCGGTATGATTCGCGGCAATCGATAGTTAGGTCGTAGCGATATGTCACCGAAGGCGAGAATTCTCCCCCTCGCTCGCCTTCGATGACAAACGCGCTAGACTGCCTTGGTGGCTGGAATCAGTGAACTCGATCAGATTACCCGCGCAGCAAACGGGGATAAGGCCGCGCAAACCGCGCTGGTCAACCGAAACATGCCTATTGTATTCAGAACAGCCTACCGAATGATCGGTGATCGCGCCGAAGCTGAGGACATTACGCAGGAAACTTTTCTGCGGGCTTGGAAAATGCTGCCAACTTGGCAGCCGAAAGCCAAGTTTTCGACATGGGCCTGTACTGTCGCGCTGAACTTATGTCGCGACAGACTACGCAAGAAAAAACCGGTCCTGATGGATGAACTCCCAGAGCGTGTTGATAATGCGCTTCGACCAGAAGAGGCTTTAGCTTCAAGCCAGGCATTGTCAGGGATTGAAGCTGAGATACTCAAACTCCCTGACCGACAGAGAGAGGCGATTAGCCTTTGCGCTTTGGAGGGGATGGGCAATATTGAGGCGGCAGAGACGATGGACGTAAGCGTCCATGCGCTCGAAAGCCTCTTGGCTCGTGCAAGGCGAACGCTACGTACGGCTTTAAAACCAGCCATTAGGGCAGGAGATCAATCATGACCGTAAAAGGTATAACAGTTGAACGCGTTCTCGAGATCATCGAGGCCTATGGCGCTTATCCAAATGGGTGGCCTGAAGAAGAGCGTTTATCTGCTGAGGCAATGATTGACGCTCAACAAGATACATTTGCCGCCGCTTTGGCGGATGCTCGCGAACTTGATCGCATTTTGGCTGAGGGGGCGATTGTCGAACCGTCCGCGGATTTAGCTGCTAGAATACTGGCTTCCGCGCCAGAGGCGCCTAGGCTTGGTATGATTGCTCGCCTTAAGGATATTCTTTTCCCACAAGGCACAAGGTGGCCAGCTGGTGCAACGCTTGCGAGCCTCGCAATGGGATTAATCGGAGGGTATGCTTACGCTTCGACTGGAATTGTTTATGATGAAGCTGGCGAAGCCTATTATTCTGCATTTAGCTATGATGCTGAAACGGCTTGGGTAAGTGAGGATGCGGAATGACCGAACAGACTTCATCTCGTTTTCCATATTGGTTGGTGATTTCGCTGATCGTCAATGCGCTCTTGATCGGTTTGCTGATCGGCGGCGGTCTCGGTAAGCGCAAATCTGGTGGTCCATCAATCATTGCTGGCGATGAACGCGCAATTGTTCGTGGTCTTGAACAATCATTGAACGATCAAGATCGCAGGGTATTGCGCCGGTCTTTGCGTTCAGCCTTCGAGCGAACCAGAGATGAGCGACGTGAGCTCAGAGCAGCTCGAGCATTACTGTCCGATGCGCTCCAAGCTGATCCATATGACCGCGCCGCTGTCAGCAGTGCGTTCGCACGCCTGCGCACCGCAGATGGCAATATGAAAGTCGGTCTGCAGGAAGAATTAGCAGATCAGTTCGCAAAGCTATCTGTCGACCAACGCCGGGCGATTGTCGGAAACCTTGAGAGACGGGGTGCGTATGGACGCCAAGGCCCAAGAGAGCGAGGAGATCGTCGACCACCGCCGCCGCCGCACGACTAGGCTTTGGATTTGTGGGCAAGGCTTGCCGCGTTAGCTTCCCAATTCTGCCCGTCAAACTTGTTGATGGTTACATCCAGATCCATCCAATTATCGATACATCTATACGTCACTGCAAAACCGTCCTGATTAGAGCGTGGGACGTAATAGCTTTTAACGCCGCACGTCTTACAGAAACGATGCTTCGCGCCGCCTGAATTGAATGTGTATTCGGTCAGGACCTCCGCGCCTTTTAGCAGCCGGAACCGAGACGATGGGACGATGACATGAATATTTCCACTCATCGCACAAATCGAACAATTGCAATCTTCGGCTTCAAAAGCTGCCGGTAGATCGACTTCGAACCGGACTTTGCCGCAGTGACAACCGCCTTGGTGGGTGATGAATTCAGTCATGATCACTTGCTCGTATTTTTGCGTTCGCGCTATGCTATAGGCCAGTCATGATAGATCACAAACACATCCTTGTTCTGACCGGTTCAGGCATCTCCGCAGAAAGCGGCATTTCAACCTATCGCGGCGGCGCTGACGGCGATGAGGGCCTATGGTCGGCGGTGGATTTTCAAAAGTATGCCTCACCAGAAGGGTTCGCCGAAGATCCAATAGGCGTTCATAATTTCTACAATGTCCGCCGGGCCCAGATACGCACAGTGACCCCAAATCCAGCGCATTTTGCCTTGGCCCGTTTACAGGGCCACTTATCTAAGATCGGTGGCTCCCTCACACTCGTGACCCAAAATGTCGACGACCTACATGAGCGGGCAGGAGCTGAGACATTCCACATGCATGGCGAAATACTCAAAGGCTTTTGTGCAAACTGCGACCGTGATCGCTTCACCGTTGTCGGTGATCTCGCCGTTACAGACGCGTGCAGCTCCTGCGGACGGATTGGCACGCTACGCCCCGATGTCGTGTGGTTCGGTGAAATGCCTTACCATATGGACGCGATCTACAGCGCCATGCAAGCCGCCGATCTGTTCGTATCCATCGGGACAAGCGGCAGCGTCTATCCTGCAGCGGGCTTTGTTCAAGAGGCGCGCGTGAGCGGAATTCGTACAATGGAGCTAAACTTAGAACCGTCAGATAATGCATTCGCCTTCGATCATGCAGAATATGGCCTTGCCGGAGAAATTGTTCCGGCGTGGGCCGCGAACTGGGGCATTTAGCGACTGACTATACAATTTGTCCTTACACAACGCCAAAAGCCAGCTAACTGGTTTTGCGCGCGCTCCATTCTCCTATACGTGCAATTGCGTCGCGTGATTGTTTCAAGAACGGATAGAACGCCTGAAAGACGTGGAACATTTCCGGCCAAATCTCTAAACTGACTTCTACATTAACTGCGCCCGCGCGTTCAGCGAGCATAATCGAATCCGACATCAAAACTTCATCCGGGCCAACTTGGATGAGCATGGGTGGAAGCCCGGATAGATCAGCGAATACAGGTGAAGCTAAAGGCGATTTGGCGTCTGCGCCATTGAGGTACATGCCTGCCATCCGATCAATACTGGCCTTGGTGATCATCGGGTCGCGTTCTGCCTTGTTATCGTAACTCCAGCTCTCATTCGTTAGGTTCACCCATGGTGAGAGTAGAGCTAAACCAGCAGGCATTGGCAGGCCCTCATCACGTGCTTTGATAGCTGTCGCTACGGCTGTGCCGCCCCCGGCACTGTCACCGGAGATGATGATCTTGTTTGGCGAAACGCCGGTTTCCAACAGCGCTTTGTAGGCTGCCACCCCATCGTCGATAGCCGCCGGGAATGGGTCTTCCGGACCTAGACGATAATCCATGGACCAGCATGATGCCTTCATCGCATCGGCGATGTGGGACACCATTCCGGTATGTGTTTCGGGCGATCCTATGACGTATCCACCGCCATGAAAGTAGAGCAGTGTTCGATCTCCCTCTACATTCTCAGGCGTAATCCTCTGAGCACGAACGCCGCCAAGTTCGCCCGCTCCAATTTTGGCACTCTCGATCGGAAGCATGTTCGCTGTCGAGGCTAACATCGCAGCTCTCATCATTTCTATGGATGGCTCGGTGCCTGCGCTTGCTGCGCGGCTTGCGAGTAGGAGCTGGCGAATTTGTTCGACGTCTGCACTCATGATCTATCTCCTAACCAACCCAAACAGGCGGTTTGCGATGGGCCCATGGTTGAGCTTGCTCTAACTGTCCGGCCAATGCGAATAGTGCCTCTTCCTGGCCGCAGCGCGCGCCAAACATGATGCCAATGGGCAGGTTATCATCTGTCCAGTGGAGTGGAACCGACATTGCAGGCGCGCCAATTTGATTAAAGAACGCACACCAAGGCGCAAAGGTTGAAACGGCAACGCCGTAATCATCGACATTTTCTGGGCTTAGCGAAAGAACACCAAGCTTTTCTGGCCGACGTGCAATTGTCGGTGCGAGGATCATGTCATACCCGCCATCGACCATGAACTGATCAAATGCCAACCCGGCATAGATGCTAGCCTGATTTGCACGCATCAGCTCGACCATCGGAATTTGGTTTCCAAACTCAACAAAGCGGTTCGTGACGTCTTCGAGTTCCTCTGGCGCAACCGGGCGTCCTAGGACTTTTTCACGGGCGGCCACTGTCATCGCCATTGCGGCGGAGACTGTCATCATCAAAGATTTTCCAAGCGCCTCGCCGTCTACGGTTGGCGTAGCTTCCTCGACATGATGACCAAGTGCTTCGAGCAGCTTAATTGTGTTGGCAACACCTGCTTTGGCCTCTGCGTCGCCTTCATGGCCATTTGGTGCCTTGGTCCAGACGGCAATTTTTAGTTTATCTGGATCACGGCTAGCAGCTTCGAGATAGGTGCCAACAGGGGCGGGGGCGACATAGCGTGAACCAACTTCTGGCCCATGCGATATATCCAACAAGGCGGCACTGTCTCTCACGCTGCGGCTAACGGCGTGGTGACAGGATTGGCCGTTCCAGCCTTCCGTTGTCCACGGCCCCATGGGTGTTCGTCCGCGAGACGGTTTCAGGCCAAATAGGCCGGTACATGCGGCTGGAATGCGGATTGACCCGCCACCATCACTGGCGTGAGCAGCCGGAACGACGCCCGCAGCGACAGCTGCTGATGCGCCGCCTGATGATCCACCAGAGGTTCGACTCACGTCCCAAGGATTACGTGTTTGGCCGTACAGTTTGCTTTCGGTCGATGTCGTCAGGCCCCATTCCGGACTTGTCGTCTGTGCGAATAGGACGAGGCCGGACGCTTTGTACCGCGCCGCGAGGACCGAATCTTGAGGCTCAATATTGTCTTTCCAAGCCACCGAACCATTGGTCATAGGGCGGTCTTTTAGAGAGATGCCGAGGTCTTTGATTGGATAAGGTACGCCGCTGAACGGGCCATCGTTAAGGCCGCTTTCTATTTGCGCGTCAGCTTCCCCGGGAAACATGTTGGAAAAACAATTTAGTTCGGCTTGCGCTTTCTCCGCGCGGCTTCGCGCCTCGGTTAGAAGCTCGCCGGGCGTAGCTTGCTTTGTCTTTACAAGTTCGGCCAGCCCCATCGCGTCATACTGATCATAATCGTTCATTCTTGCCTCCCGGGATTTTCGTCAGGTTGCACGCAACAAATCCAAATGGGAAGAGGGCCGTCGGGTTAGGTTTTCTCGAAAACCAGTTTTGTCCACTCAATCTTTTTGGCGCGGTTTTCAGCTTGGATCGACTCTGCGCGCTCATGAAAAAGATTGATGAGGCCATGCTTTGCAGCAAGCGAGATGGTTTCTTCGCCAGTGACGTCAAACATGCGGCGACCTTTTGGGATTGGGCCATGACGCTGGCTCATTAGCAGGCGTGATCCAGTGTCCATAAGACTGGCAACATTCGCCATGCCTGTAATGCGTTCGTCCGCGGTGAGATGCATCCAGACCGCATGCATTAGGACCATATCGAACGTCTCACCTTTGGCGCGTGTCTGACCAAGATCCGGCAGGATATCCGCTAGCCAAGTAATTTGCGGCTCGGGATGCAGCTTCGCGGCGCGCATCCGCAACGCATCAACCGGCTCAACGGCCAGAATACTATGCCCAAGTGAAACCAACCAAGCCGCGTCACGTCCCGTCCCCGCGCCAATATCCAATATACGTGCAGGTGGTGTGGGGAAGAATTCGTACCAAGGCGCATGAACGGCTGCTGCGTCTCGAGTTTCGTAGCGCTCGAAGAGGGATTCTACTTCGGACGCGTAGCCGGAGGTGGAGTCCATCAAGTTATAAGTATCCTTCGTAACTGATCACCGCTCGGCCGAATGGAAAAAGTTTGACCGATGAGTAATCTCCAATAGTGAAATGGGCATAAGTATCGTTGTCAAATCCAAAAACTGACGTGCCTGAGATGCCCGAAAAGTTGTGCGTTGGAGCAAGACGCAAAAAAATGGGTGTGCCGTTCGAATTGGCTAAACTCCCGGCAATATCAAACGTAAAATTGGCGGGACGAAAGCTATTTGTGGTCTGCTTCACCAAAATTTCGATATCAAAGTCTGCTGTCGTTAATCCTACAGCTGAATCGAAATGAAGATAAGCGATTCTCAAGACTCACTCCGCCGCCTGAATCCCATCGCCATCATCCAAAGACTCCAGCATCACCGCTGCGCAATCGGCAATCACGCTTCCCGGCGGGAAGATAGCAACTGCGCCAGCCGCGTAGAGCGCAGCAAAGTCCTGCGGTGGAATAACACCGCCAACCATGATCTTTGTCGCTGCTGCGCCTTCATTGCCGAGCGCACGTTTCAGTTCAGGCACGAGCGTTAAGTGTCCGGCCGCTAATGATGACGCCGCCACAATATCAACGCCTGCTTTTCGCGCATCGGCGGCTGCTTCTTCCGGTGTCTGGAACAAAGGCCCAATCTCAACATCCCAGCCAAGATCCATCAGCGCCGAGGAGACGACTTTCTGCCCGCGATCATGGCCGTCCTGACCCATTTTTGCGATATAAATCTTGGGCTTACGGCCATGCTTTAGCGCAAAGCTTTTCGCCATATCTGCCGCTTCTTGCGCCCGTGCATTCTTTGCAACGCCTGCGCCGTAGACGCCTTTGATAGACCGGATGACCGCCTTGTGACGCCCTTGCGAACGCTCCACTGCTTCAGAGATTTCACCCACTGTCGCCTTGGCCCGAGCCGCATCAACTGCTAGCGCCAGCAAGTTGCCTGTCGTTCCAGCTGCTGCATCTGCAATCGCATCTAGCTTGGCATCGACCTCAGCCTGATCGCGATCAGATTTCAGGCGCTCCAGCTTATCCAGCTGCATCCGGCGTACGGTGGCATTATCCACTTTTAAGACCGGGACATCCTCGTCCTCGTCGAGCAGGAACTTGTTCACGCCAACCACAGTTTGCGTCCCGCCATCGATCCGCGCTTGCGTATTTGCGGCGGCTTCTTCGATACGTAGTTTCGGAATACCCTCTTCGATGGCTTTACGCATGCCGCCCATCGCTTCGACTTCCTCAATATGTTTGAGGGCTTTCTCGGCAAGATCATGGGTCAGGCGCTCAACATAGTAAGACCCACCCCAGGGATCGATCGTTTGTGCCGCGCCGCCTTCTTGTTGCAAGAAAAGCTGCGTGTTGCGCGCAATCCGGGCTGAGAAATCAGTCGGTAGAGCCAGCGCTTCATCGAACGCGTTCGTGTGCAGGCTTTGTGTTTGACCACCCGCTGCAGCGATCGCCTCAAGGCACGTGCGAACGACATTATTGTAAACATCCTGCGCGGTCAGCGACCAACCAGATGTTTGGCTATGTGTACGCAGAGATAGAGATTTCGGGTTCTTCGGTGAGAACTCCTTCTCCACCAGTTTGGCCCAAAGCAGGCGCGCCGCCCGCATCTTCGCAACTTCCATGAACGTATTCATGCCGATGGCCCAGAAGAACGATAGGCGCGGGGCAAACGCATCAACGTCTAGCCCTGCCGCAACGCCAGCGCGGATGTATTCGATCCCGTCGGCCAGTGTATAGGCCAGCTCTAGATCCGCTGTCGCACCTGCCTCCTGCATATGGTAGCCGGAAATTGAGATCGAATTGAATTTCGGCATTTTCTCCGAAGTATATTGGAAGATATCGGAGATAATCCGCATCGAAGGCTTCGGTGGATAGATATACGTGTTGCGGACCATGAACTCTTTCAGAATATCGTTCTGAATTGTTCCGGCTAGCTTATCAGGCGATACACCCTGTTCTTCGGCGGCCACGATGTACAGCGCGAGGATTGGTAATACCGCACCGTTCATTGTCATTGAAACAGACATCTGATCGAGCGGAATTCCGCTAAACAGAGTGCGCATGTCATAGATGCTATCAATCGCGACACCCGCCATCCCGACATCGCCGCTTACCCGCACATGGTCACTGTCATAACCGCGATGGGTCGCCAGATCGAATGCAACGGATAGGCCCTTTTGGCCAGCCGCTAGGTTCCTGCGGTAGAATGCATTTGAATCTTCCGCCGTAGAAAAACCCGCATATTGACGAACTGTCCAAGGACGCTGCGTGTACATCGTTGGATAGGGTCCACGGCCAAACGGCGCGAGACCGGGATAGTCGTCAAGGAAGTCCAAACTAGCAGTATCAGCGGCGCTGTATGCGCTTGCCAGATCCACGCCTTCTGGGGTTTCCAAAGTACGCTTACGCGCCTCTGCGGTTTGGCTGTCGAGTGATCCGAGATCGAGTTTTGTGAAGTCTGGAAAATTAGTCATCCCCTATACTCCCAACTCGGCTTGCGCCAAGCTTGTCTCGTGCACCACATCGCAACCCATAAAGATTTGGCGATCAATGCCATCTGCTTCAAACTTACCCGCGATCCAGACATGCGTCGCGCCTGATGCCTTGACTGCCCCAGCAGCTTCAGCTGCTTCTGCTCCATAGCGTTTATCAGCGCCGCAAATGACGGCGATCGAGCAGCCGCTGGCTCTAAAAGCCGCGGCAATATCGCTGGCATTTTCCGGCGGGATAGGTGGCTCTTTCGCCTCGATGCCACCCGCGGCGAAGAGGTTTCGTGCGAAGTCGACTCGTGCGTTGTGTTCGGCGAGCGGGCCTAGCGTGGCTATAAAAATGCTAGGCCGTGATCCTGTTGAAACCAAGTGACGTTCCGCGCGCTCGCGTAGCGCTTCAAATGGTGCGGCTATGCTCATCGGTACTAATTTTTCTGCGACCACATCGTCTCCGGCGGGGGCCGTAAAGTCAGGTATAAAGGCCTCCAACCCAGCCGGGTCGACACCGCCTTTGCTTACTGCCGGTTCCGCAATTGCGACAGGCGCATCAACGCCTTCTAGCAACGGAAATTCGCTTACGCCCGTGACGGGTACTTTGCGCTTAGCGACGGCTTTCAAAAGGCTGGCCTTGGCATCGGAAACGCGCGATTGAATTGCGCCCTTGATCAAGCTTTGGCCGTAGCCGCCTTCGCTTTCGATCGATTGGAATTCTGTCCACGCCGCCTTGGCGAGGTCTTCGCTGAGTGTTTCAGAGAACCATGCGCCGCCAGATGGATCGGCCACACGGCCAAGTCCGCTTTCTTCCATCGCCATAATCTGAGTATTCCGTGCGACGCGGCGGCCAAGCTCTTCCGGCATACCAAGCGCCTCGTTGAACGGACGAACTGTTACAATATCGGCGCCGCCAACGGCGCCGCCAAAGCAAGATGCCGTACCGCGCAACATATTCACCCACGGATCAAACCGTGTCAGTATCCGGGCGGACGTCATGGCCTGAAGCTTCATAGGTGTTGGCTCAATGCCTAGTACATCTTGTGCTTTGGCCCATAGGCGGCGTGCAGCGCGAAGTTTGGCTATGCCCATGCCATAATTTCCGTCGACTGCCATAGTGAAAAGGAGTTGCGACGCGGCCACTGTGCGGGGCAATCCCGCAGCTTCGAGTCTACGCAATGTATCAATCGTGTTCGCCAGCAATGCGCCGAGCTCTTGGGCCTCAGTGCCGCCAGCCTCATGGACCGGGCGACCATCAATACGAAGGGTGGTTGCCAATGGAAACCGCTCTGCAAATGCCTGAACAACCGCAGCAGTCTTCGCAAATACGGCATCTAATCCGCCGCCAAGTTGACCCATGCGTGCCAGAGTGCCGAGCGGGTCGAGGTTGAACGCCAATCTCGCCGTGTTTGTCTCTCCGTGCGTTTCAGCCCATAGCGCGAGCAATCCCGCTGCGCTTGCGCCTGTTCCGGCGCCCTGATGATCTAACGCGATAGTTGCTAGATCTGGTCGGACGCCCTCGAGAGCAGTTTCGAATGCTGGCAAGTCGCATAATTGAACGCCTTTGGTTCCCGAGCACTCAACCGCAATTTCGATTGAACTAACGCCGCGTTCCAAGTCGCGTAAAATCTCTGCATTTGTCGTCACTGGATCGGGGTGCGTAAAACGCTGCCGAATATCCCAAGGAAGGTAGGCATCTGGCTCTGCACTTGCCCCCCTCAAGAAGGGCGCGCTGCCAGGTGTTCCACGTGTATTTTCTGAACTGGTGAAATCAGTTTCGCGGTAGAGCGGCTTAATCGCAATACCGTCGCGCGTTTGGCGCGTGATCCGTTCAATCCCGCCACCTTTCAGTGCCTTGGTCACGCCTTCCAGCCAGTCGGCTTCAGTCGCTTCATCGAAACCATTGGACAGGGATAAAAGCTGATCAGTCATGGGGCGGGCCTAAGGCTAAAATACACGAGCCCTGAAATGGCGCGGGCAGGGGGGCAAGGTCAAGTGTGACGTAACGCATAGTTGGGCTGTTTGCGCTGTCAGGCTTTAGTCTGGTGTGGTTCAGGCGTGGGTCTGACCTCATTCAGGGGTGCTTCATGCGCCTGTCCTCGCCTAAAAACGGGGATTGGATGAAATCTATCCCGCATTAACCCCTCAGGATAGACGCAGCGTTATGGGTTGCCGTGGTGTGGCGGGGCGCTAGTTTCGTACCCAATCAAATATCATTGTAAGAGAGACCCTATATGGCCCTGCCTCCAATTCTTCAGAACCTGCGTTTACCGATCATTGGTAGCCCGCTTTTCATCATCTCGAATCCTGAACTTGTGATCGCGCAATGTAAGGCTGGCGTTATTGGCTCTTTCCCCGCATTGAACGCGCGCCCGGGCCCGGTTTTGGATGAGTGGCTGGACAGAATTACAACTGAGTTGGCTGAATGGGATGAGAAGAACCCAGACAAGAAAGCGGCGCCGTTTGCGGTCAATCAGATCGTCCACAAGACCAATAATCGCTTAGATCATGACGTTGAAATGTGCGTGAAGCACAAGGTGCCGATCGTCATTACATCGCTTGGTGCGCGTACCGAAGTTAACGATGCGATCCATTCTTATGGCGGCATTGTTTTGCATGATATTATCAACTCTATCTTCGCGCGTAAGGCGTTGGACAAAGGCGCTGACGGACTGATCGCTGTTGCCTCTGGCGCGGGCGGTCATGCCGGAACAATTTCTCCATTTGCGCTGATCCAAGACATCCGCACGTTCTTCGATGGCCCACTGGCCTTGTCTGGCTCTATCGCCAATGGCGGCGCGGTTGCTGCGGCGCAGGCCATGGGCGCTGACTTTGGCTACATCGGATCGGCCTTTATTAGCTGTCATGAGGCGAACGCCGTTGAAGGCTACAAAGATATGATCGTTGAAAGCGACGCGAAAGACATCGTTTATTCGAACTTGTTCACAGGGGTTCACGGCAACTATCTAGCGCCATCAATTGCTGCTGCAGGCCTTAATCCAAATGACCTTCCAGAGAGCGATCCGAGCGCAATGAACTTCGGCTCAGGCGGAAATCAGGAAGCCAAAGCCTGGAAAGACATTTGGGGCTGTGGCCAGGGGATTGGCGCAGTTAAATCCCGCATGAGCACCGCCGAATATGTCGCCCAGCTTAGCGCCGAATACGAAGCCTCCATAAACGCCCTTCAGCACCGCCGCGCGTTTACAGGAGCAGATGCATAGCGGATTGAAGCCTGATCAAAGCCGATTGGCGCACTGTTCGCGCCAGATCAAACCATGATTGAGCTTTGATCGAATTTTCGTAAAATCAAAAAGCGGGGTAGAATTGGACTAATCCACATTCTATCCCGCGCATTTATATTGATATTATTGAGGTTTCGAGAAATCGATCCGACCCATACGCGTTAGCGCGCATCCTGTTTCACGAAGATAAATGTGAAGGAGGGTGCCGATGAGCGCCGACGATTTTACGCCAAATTTGGCGCTGCCTTATGTGTTACCCAACCAGGCACAGAAACATGTCACCGTGAATGAGAGCTTGGCGGCCATGGATGGCTTGCTGATGGCCAGCGTTGTGAGCATTGGACTGAATGACGCGCCATCCGACCCTATCGCGGGCCAAGCATGGATTACCGGAGGCACGCCGCAGGGCATATGCAGTGACAGCGCGGGTAAACTTGCCGTTTGGCGCGATGGGGCTTGGCACTTTTACACACCACTGGAAGGGTGGCGCATTTGGGATCGTTCTGAAAAACGGTTCGTTGTATTTGATGGGACCGACTGGTTACCCGTTTCTGCGAGCACACAGAACATTGCGTATATGGGCATCGATAGTATTGCCGATGATGCCAACCCGTTCAGCGCGCGATTAAACGCCGCGCTCTTCATGTCTTTGGAGGACACCGATGGCGGGACGGGTGACATAAGGCTTTCACTGAACAAGCAAAATGACGCCAATACCAGGTCAATCGTGTTTCAGGACGGATGGACAGGGCGCGCCGAATTCGGTCTGGTTGGGAGTGCTGATCTACAGCTGCGCGTGTCGGCAGACGGCGCCGTCTGGGAGAGTGGCCTAACAATAAGTAACGCCACCGGGAATTCGGCGTTTGGCGGGATACCCGGGACAGGCGATAAGCTAAGCGTTCACGGCAATATGCGTGTGCAGTCGAGCGACGGGTTCTTCCGGCTGCTCAGCAATGGGACGCTGGATATGTCGCGAAATAGCGGTGGCTCCATCTATCTGCGGGGGAGGTCTTCCGGGAGTAATGTCGCCTTTGGTGCAACCAATAGCGCGGGGCAGACCCATTCGACAGTTTTGATGATCCGGCCTGATGAAGAGGATATCGTTGCAGCCTATGCAATAAATCCGAGCTCTAGCGGCGAAGTTGATTTGGGCAAAAGCAACGCGGTTTGGCGTGATGCCTATTTGCAGAACGCGCCGGTGATTTCATCAGACCGGCGCGGAAAAATCGAGATTGATGATCTTGAATGTGCAGAAACGCTGATCGAGTATTTGCGGCCCGTTTCGTATCGCCGACATGCTGAAGGCAAGACGCATTTTGGGTTTATCGCGCAAGAGGTGAAGTGTGCGCTGGATGCGGTGGGCCTATCCAGTAGCGCGCTTTGGAACGTGTCAGATGAGACTGATGCAGAGAGCCTTCAGGCGATCCGTCAAGAAGAGTTGATCTCGGTATTAGTGTCGGCTGTGCAAAGGCTTCAGGCTAGAGTTGATCATCTTGAAACTGCCTGTACGGGTGGTGGCTGAAATGCTGTTCCCGAGCGTTCGCGCAGCCAAAGCGGCGCTGGATTCAGCGTGGCGTTGGCCGCATTTTTCCATTCCTGAATTGTCTTGTCGGTGCGGTGGTCGATTTTGCCAAGGGCGATATTGGCACGATCCGCTGACGTTGACCGGGCTGGAGGCGATGCGTAATCGGTTGCGGCGGCCTATTGTAGTGAATTCCGCCCACCGTTGCCCGCAATGGAATGCGTGTGTGGGAGGCGCACCGCTCTCCAAGCACAAAAAAGTGGCGATCGATATTTCACTATTCGGGCATGACAGGTTTTTAGCTTTGGACGCCGCGAAGGCAGCAGGCTTTTCCGGGATTGGGCTGGCCCGGTCTTTTCTTCATGTGGACCGCCGCGAGCGGCCAGCGCAATGGTATTATCAAGGGAGTAGGGCATTATGGGCGACATAGTGGGATTAACCGCGAGCGCCGCGGGCGGCGGCCTGTTTGGGCTATTCGGCACGGCGCTTGGCCGAGTGGCGGGGTATTTCGAACGTCGGCAAACGATGGCGCATGAAGTTCAGCGCTGGGGACATGAAGTTCAGCTTATCGAGTTGCAGGCGGCGGCGGCGAAAGCTGAAACGGAAGCGGAGCTGGCTTTGACCGATGTTACCGGAAGTTGGGATGGTCTTCGCGCGAGCATGGAAGCGGAGGCTGCCATCGGAACGAGCTATCGCTGGGTTGACGCGGTTCGGGGACTAACGCGGCCCGTGTTGACGCTGCTGCTTTGGAGCATCGCCTGTATCATATGGATTGGCGCGGATGCAGCGGGTCAATCGAGTATTATCGAGACGGCGACGTTTGCAGCAACGGCGGCCACACTTTGGTGGTTCGGCGACAGGGGGCCAAAGACCGGACTTCCAAACTAGGCAAAGAAAAAGGGCGGCCCGAAAGGACCGCCCTTCTTATTTTGAAATGTCTTCTGATTAGAAAGTCTTCGAGACGCTTACGAATGCGCGACGACCGCGGATATCGTAACCTGTGCCTGATTGCGGGGTGTTACCGGCACTAGTCCCGATAATGTCAGACACTTGTGGCGGCTGCTCATCAAAGATGTTGCGGATACCGCCAGTGATTGAAAGGGTGTCTCCCTGCCAGCGGATAGATGCACCGTGACGGAATTCAGCCTCTGTGTGGACTTTGTAAAGACCCTGCAAACCGAAGTAAGAAGAAGGCTCATTAAGGTCATCCGCGAAGTTACGGTTGTTGTCCTGACGGCCGACATAGTTTGTGAACCATGTGTACGTCCAGTCACCGCGGTCCAAACGAACCGATGCATCACCAACAACGCTTGGGTAACCAATGACGCCGTTAAAGTCTAGGTCGTTAACACCAATGTTGAAGTCTGAACCGAAGACGTTGATGTAACGCTCAAGAGCCCAGTTCACATTCGCATCGAATACAACGCTACCGAAGTTGAACTCGTTCTCATAACGAACAGTCAGGTCAAGCCCGCGCTGCTGCTGTGAGTCCACGTTCAACGTACTTGCGCGTACTTCTGTGATCGAGAATGGAGCGGTTGGGTTCGTGCCCGAGTTACGATCCAACAAGTTACAGAAATCGTTCGGGAACGTTGTTCCGCCGTAACAACCACCAACAATCTGAGCACCAGATAGTGTTGTGATCTGATTGTTAAGTTCAATCTCGTAATAGTCGAGAGCGATGTTCAGATCAGCAAATGTTGGAGTGTAGATGATACCAGCTGTGAACGATTCGCCAGTTTCTGATTCGAGGGAGTCGCCGCCACCAGATGTACTAATCAGAGCAGAAGAGCCCGCTCCGGTATAGTTGTCTGGGATACCAGCAGCTGCACAGTTTGTACGGATGTTTTGGTTGGTGCTTTCGCCCCAATCAACACAAACGTCGATAGCTGTTTGGCTTTGGAACCCAGTCTGATTGTCCAAGAACAATTCGAACAGTGCTGGAGCACGGTAAGATGTACCGAAGCTAGAGCGTGCACGCAGGATTGGGTTGATCTGCCAGTTAAGACCGACTTTGTAGATCGAATCAGAACCACCTAGATCGTAGTCAAACGCACGAACAGAACCGTTGAAAGTTACGTCCTCAGCGAATGGCTGACCTTTAAAGATAGGAACTTCTACCTCAGCGAACACTTCGTACACAGTGTTGGTACCAACTGTTGGTCCAGCTGTTGAAGAACCCCAGATGTCGCCAAGTTGTGTAAGTGCACCTGGTTGGTCATCAATGCTGAACTCACGGAATTCAGCGCCAAGACCAAGACCGATAGGGCCAGCAGGAAGTTCGAACAGTTCACCAGCCACAACAGCTGTTAGAGTTGTTTGTTCGTACTCAGTCGAACCTTTTTGAACGCCGCCTACAGCAGCTTGAAGCTCAGCAAGGCCGTCACCTGATAGGTAGAACGGATCAAGGAAATCTATTGATGGTGGTGCAAGCGCGTCTGGAATACCATCGCCAGTCACATCCTGAACGCCGTCAAGACCCCAATCACCGGATTTCGAAGCAAGAATTTCGTTGCCTTCGTAAGTACCTTCACCACGAGAGTATGTTCCGTCAACTTTCCAAGACCAATCAGGAAGGAAGTCACCGAAGCCACCAGAAAGTGATGTACTACCGTAGAAATAATCAACAATGATATTATCGAAGGTCGCGAACGGCATAACCGGACGAACCAAACTGTTCATAGAGTTCGTGTAAGTTGGATCGCTGATATAACCGTATTGCGGCAGGAAGCCGAACGGTGTTTGCGATGAACCAACAAACGGGAAGAACTGACGGTAACCCTCAACATTCGTCTCACGACGGCTGTAAAGAAGTTCAGTATCCCAAGCAATATCGCCCAGATCTACATCCGCTGTTGCGAAGAGAGCAATATTCTCGTTGCGTGGGAAGACGTCTTGGTTGTCCAAGAATGGCGCATCAAGAATGTCCTCATAGAAGTTGCGTCCAGTGTTAGGATCCACACCGTTACGGCGTGGGCCGTAACCAGGGATTGTTCCACCGAAAACAGTCGGACGTGTCACGCCATCAGGAGAAGGCACAAGACGTTGTCCAGAGAATGCGTCGATCACTGTATTGTGGTAAAGGTTATTACAAGCAACACGTGGGTCTGACGCGGTCGCAGAGAAGTTCAAGCGATCAAGTAGGTCGCCTGTGTTTGGGTCACGGACCAGATCCTGCGGACAATCAAGATAGTCACGATCGCTTATGTCAAGTTCTTCAGACAAACGGTACTCTGCAGAAAGAGTGAAGTCTGCGTTGTCACCAAGAGAGAAGCCATATGCCGCGCTAACGCTGTACTGCTCGCCACCTGAATCTTCAGGTTGAGTTAAAGAACCGTTGATTTCAAAGCCGTCTACGGTGTCACGAGTAATGATGTTGACAACACCACAAACCGCGTCTGAACCGTAAATCGTTGACGCACCATCTTTCAAAATCTCAATGCGCGAGATGATTGACTGTGGTACGATGTTCAAGTCGAGCGCAGAAACCGCGCCACGCGTGCCAGAAGGACCTGGGCGCTTCCCGTCCAGCAGAACGAGCGTACGTGTGTCACCACAACCGCGAAGGTCGATCGTTTGCGTGCCGACACCACCATTGGTGACGAAGTTTTGGAATGTATTGTTAAGCTGAGTTGAACCAGCAGCCAGCGATGAACCCTGCAAAAGTGCAGCCGTATCAACGAGACCTTCAAGTGTCGCAACTTCAGCGGTAATGACTTGAATTGGTGATGAGGAAGAGAACTCGTCACGTCTCAGAAGAGAGCCGGTAACGACGACCTTATCTTGACGCGATTCAGCTTCTTCAGCTTCTTCAACTACTTCGATGACATCAGCGTCATCGGCTTCTTGGGCATATGCGATACCAGAAATGGCCAGCGCGCTAAGCGCGACACCACTAAATATCGACTTACGGAACGAGCTTGAGCTCATGAGGTTCTCCCCCTCGGTTGATTTTGATTCCTAACAAGACTCGGATTGACCGAGACTGGTCACATGAATGCACGGTGAATTTTATGGTGCAAGTGAACATGACGATTCTGTCACACTGGAGCGGCATTGCGGCAAGAAGTGTGGCATTTGCGTCACTTCAAGGGGTACAGCTTTGCCGAGTTCTCGGCAAACGTGACACATACGTTGCATGAAAGGCCTTGACCGGAAGGTAAACGGCCTGAACATAAGTTATGGAGTATATTCAGGGAGAACGCTCATGATTAAGCGCCTAGCGCTAACCGTTGGAGCATTGTCGTTAAGCCTAGGGCTTGCGCATGCAGCACCAGAGAAATTAAGTGCGGAAGATTTCGCGAAGCATCCTGCTGTGACTGGAGTTTCGATGTCACTTGAGGGGGACGTTCTTGTCGGCGTTATCACCGATCCGACTGATCCCGATAAAACAGCAGCTGCGTATTGGGACATTAGCGGGGACATCGATACGTCGAAACCGCTTTTGCCTTCAAACGTTACGCCTTCTTCGCGTTCTCGCTTTTACGGAGCAGCCGCGCTTAAGAGTAAAAAATCACTATGGTTGACGACACAACGATACACCGGGGCTTTAAGAGGCTGTGGCGAGGGTAAGACAACTGGAGCTACGAAAAAGTACATTCAGAAAGTTTACCTAGGCAATGAGAAAATCACGAAAATCGATGATCTTCCAGATGGACGTGCCGAGGTTGGCGCTAACAAGGCGCAGCTCCGTTGTTTTGAACTTACCGGCGACACAGGTGTTGCGTCGTTTTTGCCGCTGGACCCGAAAAACATAATTCTGCAACGCGCGACAACCAAGAACGGTACATCTTACTTTAAGCATGACCTCTCTACTGGCCGTGAGAAATTTCTCTACAAAGCTAGCAATACAGAGAGTTTCACCTTGAGTAACCGTACCGGAGAGCCGGTTGGTAAAAGTAAACTTGAGTTTGAGGATGGCGAGTATCGTAGCTATATCCGGCTTCTGAACGAGGCGACTGGCGAATTCGAGCTCGAAGATGCGCTGACGACTGAGATCAAAAACCGCTATACGATGGATGTTTACTCCAAAGAAAACGGTACACGGAATTACTTTGTTGGTACGGACAAATTTGACGACAAAGTTTCAGTATACTTGTATAATGGAGATACAAATACGTTCAGTACCGAACCGCTGTTTCAGCATCCAGAATTCGATATCGTAGGAATAACGACCTCTCAGCGTGAGCAAGACTTCGGTGAAGTATTGGGCTTTAGCTATGATGGCCCGGTTAGAAAGACATTCTGGATAGACCCAGAGATGAAGTCTATTCAGGACGGCCTAGAAGCTGCGTTTCCAGGTAAGAACGTTAGCCTAAACGATTACACTGCAGATCGTAATCGCGTTCTGTTTACTGTTAGTGCGGCGCATATGCCTCCAGCGTATTTCCTGCTTCTCGGTAAATCGAAAGTCGCGGTGATCGGCTCTTCTCGTCCATGGATTAAAGAAGAACAGCTTGGTAAATCTGACTTCGTTTACTATTCGGCCAGAGATGGTCTAAAAGTCCCGGCGATCTTAACGATGCCTGTAGGGTACGAAAAAGGACAGAAAGCCAAAGGCGCAATCATCCTTCCACACGGCGGCCCATGGGCTCGCGACTATGCCGGTTTCGATAATTCAGGTTGGACTCAGTATTTTGCCAGCCGAGGTTATATCGTAATGCAGCCTCAATATCGCGGTAGCGCGGGATGGGGTCGTGAGCTTTGGCTTGCTGGAGATGGCGAGTGGGGTCAGAAAATGCAGGACGATAAGGATGATGGCGCACAATGGCTTGTCGACAATGGTTATGTTGATAGCGATAAAATTGCGATCCACGGTTACTCTTATGGCGGTTTTGCAGCGATTGCAGCCTCTGTCCGTCCGAATAGTCCTTATCAGTGCGCTATTGGCGGTGCTGGTGTTGCGAACTTGCAGAAGATTGCAAACAATTGGGGTGACAACCGTGTACAGCGTACATTCCAGGGGCGTACTGTGAAGGGCATGGATCCTCTGCAGAATACTCAAAAGGTGAATATCCCAATTCTCCTTTATCACGGTGACCACGATGTGCGCGTGCCGCTTTTCCATAGCCGCGATTTTTATAACGGCGTGAAAAAAGATAGCCCACAAAGTAAATTGATTGTTCTCAAAGAAATGGGACACCAATCTAACAAGTGGCTGCCTGAGCACAAATCTACAGTGCTTACGGAGATGGAAGATTATCTGACGAATGTCTGCGGAATGTAGCGGAAGTCAGATTATTATGTGCGAAGAGGGCGGTTCGAAAGAGCCGCCCTTTTTCTTTGCGATTCAGTCAGAGTGTTCTACATATGATCCATGGCTATAAAATCGACTTCCGGCGTCGCGGACGCATCAGCTTCTTTTGATTGGTCCGGCGCGGCGAAAGACTCGGCTGGATTGCTGCCGTCTGATAATTGGACGCCGCATCGCCCGGACCGTCAGTGGGAGAAGCTGGAGGGCGGTAAACGCTTTAAGGTTCAGTCACCTTATGAACCGGCCGGAGATCAGAGAACCGCTATACCAGAGCTTGTGGAAGGGCTGAATGAGGGCGAACGAGACCAGGTGCTACTTGGCGCCACTGGCACGGGTAAAACGTTCACCATGGCAAAGATCATTGAGGCCACTCAGCGTCCCGCTCTGATCTTGGCGCCGAATAAGACATTGGCAGCTCAGTTATATGGGGAGTTCAAATCGTTCTTTCCTGAAAACTCGGTCGAGTATTTCGTTTCGTATTACGACTATTATCAACCGGAAGCGTATGTGCCGCGCCGCGACCTCTATATCGAGAAAGAGAGCTCCATCAACGAAGCAATCGACCGAATGCGCCACTCTGCGACGCGGTCGATTCTGGAGCGTGATGATGTGATTATCGTTGCCTCGGTGTCTTGCATCTACGGTATCGGGTCGGTTGAGACCTATACGAGCATGACAACCAAGCTTGAGGTCGGCCAGCGTATTGATCCGCGTGAGGTCGCAGCTAAGCTTGTCGCGCTGCAATACACACGCAACGATATGGCGTTCGCCCGCGGGACGTTCCGTATGAAAGGCGATGTGCTCGATATTTTCCCCGCGCACTATGAGGATCGCGCCTGGAAGCTGTCTTTCTTTGATGACGAGCTTGAAACGATTGTTGAGTTTGATCCGCTAACGGGGCGACGTAGTCAGGATCTTCCCGCGATCAAGCTCTACGCAAACAGCCACTATGTGACCCCGCGGCCTACGCTAAACCAAGCGATTGAAAGCATTAAAGCGGAGTTGAAAACGACGCTGGCTCACTTCGAAAAAGAAGGCAAGTTGCTAGAGGCGCAACGGATTGAACAGCGCGTTCAGTACGATCTTGAAATGCTGGCGGCAACTGGAAGCTGTAACGGAATTGAGAACTACAGCCGCTACCTAACCGGCCGCAAACCCGGCGACCCACCACCAACAATGTTTGAGTATCTTCCTAATAATGCTTTAGTTTTTACCGACGAGTCGCATCAGACTGTGCCGCAGATTGGGGCTATGTATAAGGGGGACTTTGCGCGCAAGCGGACACTGGCGGAGTATGGGTTTCGCCTGCCGTCCTGCCTCGATAACCGCCCGCTGAAGTTTGAGGAGTGGGACGCGATGCGGCCGCAGACGGTGCATGTCTCTGCGACGCCGGGGAAGTGGGAGATTGAGCGCACAGGCGGCGTGTTCACCGAACAGGTGATCCGCCCGACCGGCCTGCTGGACCCGGAGGTGGAGGTGCGCCCCGTCTCCACCGGTACCACAAACCAAGTCGACGACGTCATCGCCGAAATCCGCGAGACCACGGCCAAGGGCTATCGCACGCTGGTCACAACGCTGACCAAGAAAATGTCCGAGGACCTGACCGAGTTCATGCACGAACAAGGCATCAAAGTCCGCTATATGCACAGCGATATCGACACAATTGAGCGGATTGAGATTATCCGCGACCTGCGCCTGGGTGAGTTTGACGTGCTGGTCGGCATCAACCTGCTGCGCGAGGGGCTGGATATCCCCGAATGTGGCCTCGTGGGCATCCTCGACGCGGATAAGGAGGGCTTCCTGCGCTCAGAGACCAGCCTTGTGCAAACCATTGGCCGCGCCGCGCGCAATGCCGACGCGCGCGTCATCCTGTATGCCGACAAGATCACGGGCAGCATGGAACGCGCCATGGCCGAAACCGACCGCCGCCGAGAGAAACAACACGCCCACAATATAGAGCATGGCATCACACCCACCACGATTAAGCGCGAAGTGTCCGACATTCTGGGCGAGCTGGGCGAAAAACCGGGCGGCAAAGCGCAACAGCTAAAAGGCGGCAAATCCCGCCGCCTGAAGGGCATGGAAGCGGACGGCGCAACCTTCGACGCGGGTGCAGGCCACAACCTCAAAGCCGTTATCGCCGACGCAGAAAAGCGTATGCGCGAAGCGGCCGCAAATTTAGAGTTTGAGGAGGCAGCGCGGCTCAGGGATGAAGTGAAGCGGTTGCGTGAGGAGGAGTTGGGGCTTTAGAGATGAAAGCTTGATGCTACGCGTATTATTTTTCTTTATTATAGCATTGAATCAATAGTATAAAGAGATGATTTATGTAGGATTGTAGAAAAGCTTGATACCCTCACCCGCAAATATTGAATTTCTGCACTCATACCTTGTTCGATCAAATATCAAGGATGAAGATTATAAACCATCAGGTGCAATTCTCTCTTTGCGCGGTGCAGTTTTTAATCTCATTTACAAGATTTTTGAACGCGCAGACGAAGAATGCAGTATAGATATTTCATTTAAAGCAGGAGAAGATAGATCGCAAAATAACTCTACGCGTGACCTTCTGGTGAAAGTTTTAGAGGCGAGTGTAGAAGAAGATCGTTCCGATCTCACGGCACTACTAGCAGATAATTTGCTCAGTTTGACCAACGGCCGAACGGGTGCCGGATTGTTGTTTGTTATTGGCGGGAAAGCCAAAGGCCATTCTAGAATAATGCTCTGCCGCTTCCCTGCAGATGAGGGCATCAAGGCTGACGATGACGGTGAGGAGTTGAAAGTAGAAGTAATGCAGGACTTGTTTATGAAGAACCGTAATTCATACAAGGCTGTATTCTTCGATAAGCTTGGTAGTAAATCAACGAGGCGAGAAGGTAAAGCCGTCGATAAACAGGTAAACGATCTACGCAATCCCACGTCTCATTATTGGATAGAGGGATTCTTAAAATGCACACTCACTTCATCTCCGAGAGCGGGTAGTGAACGCCTCGCCAATGCTTTGCGTGAAGTATTTAACACTACGCGAGATTTAAATGAGAAAGAGCAAATAGCGTCAGTCTCACTTCTTCTCCCTAATTTGGCTGGCCATACCATGAGTTCGAGAGGTTTCTTGGAAGCGGCTAATCTAAGTTCCGATATTGTGGACAAAATCGAAGAACGAATGGGGACTCACGTAATGAATGAATCATTTGTACTTGATAAAACTTTTTTCACGGCGAAGTTTAGATTTCGAGCTAAACTATTAGACAATGGTGTTATGATTAGCGCAGAGGCTGATAAATACGACGAGGTCGTTCAAGAGTCTCAAGAGGATGGTAAAACGGTGTATAGGACAACCGGGAAAATGGTAGATTCTAAGATACAACAAACACAAGCTGGTAGACCGAGGTGACGTTAAAAGCCCTAGAGCACTATTTGGTTTTAAAAAAAGCGTTAGACGTGACGTGCGATCAGCTTGTCAAGAAAATTTCAGCTGATGTTCGTTCTTTTGAATTTGTTGATCACGTCAGTGGGCGCACAAAAACTGCCGACAGCTTTATTAAAAAGGCAAGCCGCATGGAGGCGGGGGGCAACCTGAAATATCAAAATCCATTTGATGAAATTCAAGATTTTATCGGTGTCCGCATAATTGTGTTCTATCAGCAAACAAAGACTATTATTGATGACTATATTCATGACTATTATGTTGAGTACGAGGAAACTATAAAAGAGCCTTTGAGTTACGAATCATTCGGATACGAAGGTAAGCATTTCATTTTAAGAATACCAAAAGAGTGCTTGCCGGATATTGCCCCCGCTGAGATGCCTGAGTGTTTTGATATTTCAGGTT
>JAQWGO010000181.1 GCA_029238175.1 Henriciella sp.
GATGATTATGTGAAAGCCTCTACAAGTTTGGGAGCGAGAATTTCCAAACCTTCACGATTCCAACTGCCAGTATTGGTTCGAGCCCAATCGAGAGTTCGTTTCTGCATCTCGTTTTCAAGTTCGCTGATGCGCTTGCAAATATCGCGATCAACTTGCGTTAATTCACTTAGATCCACCATGTCTCTAGCTTTCACATAATCATCAAACAAAAAAGCCCCAGACGAAGCGTCCGGGGCTGTTTAAGCAGAATTTCAAACCTCTGTGCGAACTACGCGTCTTCCCCGCGTAGTTTCGATAGTGCTGCCTGAGCCGCCTCTAGGCGTTCAGGTACAGTTGCACAGGCTTCGTTTTCAGTGCCGATGACAGCCATCTCCTTACAACGAATTTTTTCTTTCTCGATATCACGCACCAAGTTGTCGGCATCGAATACGATAAGAGCCCGCGCAGTAGCATCTTCAGCTGCCATAAAGTCCAACCAACTGCGGCCGGCGCGGTTACTTGCCTTACGGAACGCTTCACGCGCACCAGCGCGATCATCACGTTCATAGCGCGACTGTCCAATCTGTACCCACGCAAGACCGGTGTCTTTCAAGCCGCCCTTGTTGATCGCTTTCGTCATCGCGTCTTCAGCTTTAGCCCATTCTTTAAGCTCACTATAAGACCGGCCGAGACGTTCATACATTCCACCATTTGGCGCAATACGAGCCGCTTCCTCGATTACGGGAACCGCCTTTTTGAACTCACGCGCAACCTGATAAAGGTTCGCTAGAAGCTCTAGGCGTTGATAGTTTTTGCTAATCCGGCCTGCATTCATTTCTTTTTCGAGAACTTTTGCAGACTGGTATGGAGCATCAAGGCTGTTGTAAAAGTTCACAACACGCATCAGCTCATCTTCGGTTTTCAAGATACCCCCGAGATACATCGCTTTCTGCACTTCAAAAGCTTTCGCCTCATCATTGCCTTGGAAATATTCTGATGCAATCGCATCCCAAAGACGACGTTCAGTCGGATTCTTAACGAGGAGCTGCTCAAGCAATTGAGCTTTTTTAACTTTGTTACCCGTTTTGTCATACAAGAAGATCAAGAAGTCATAGACCTCACGTTTCGCATTTGGTCCGTCCGCTTGGAACACCTGCTCCGCCCAACGAAGAGACTGAGGGAACCGGTCCATCTGCTGATACAGAACCGCCAGCGTCCATTTTTGATCGCGTGAAGGGACACCGCCCGCTTTCATCCACTTGTCAAAATACTCTAGCGCTTTGCTTTTATTGTCCGTGCTAAGGTAAATTTGAGAGATGTTATAATATGTTTGCTTGGCATCAGAGGCTGGAATGTAACCCTTGTCCAAAGCTGTTTCGAGATCACGAGCAGCGCCAACATAGTCCTTCGTCTCAATCTTGATTGCCGCACCAAGACGGAGCGCAGCACCCTCTTCATAGCAGTTCAGAGGTTTCGAGCGAAGTTGCTGAAGCGCCGCTAAAGCGCCAGCCGAGTTCTTGTTCTGCAGAAGCTCTGTTTCAGCTTTCAGATAGAATTCGGCATTCTTCGAACTGAATTGCGTCTCCAAACATCCGCCAGCTTGAGCCGAGGCAGTACCTACGGTCAGTGCGAATAATGTAGCTGCAGCAGCGGTTCCTTTAAGGATGCTCTTTATCATGGTGTCTCACTCCTCTCCGTCGTTAAGACGGTTTTCCCTATCAAACGGAAGTTTTGATGATTTTCAAGCGCTTCAAGCTGTTTCCTTACTTATTTTAACAAGCTTAAAGGCATTTTTATGGTTATTGTTGAAGTCTGAACTCAATTGGATAGACAGCGCCCAGCATTTCTATCCGAATACCGTCTTTAACGAGTGGCGAAAACGTCACCTTTCGGACGGCTCTTTCAGCTGATTGTTTGAATATTCCATCCGTGCATGTGGCCGCCACATTATAGGGGTGACCTGTCGGGGAAACGTCCAACCGGACCTCGCAATCGCCTTCTAGGCCTCGATCAATCGCCCGTTGCGGGTAGCGCGGCATAGGCGGTGTTATCGGTATGGCTCTTTTATCTAATACCGCCATCATACTTCCAATCTTGATCGGCTTTATCTTTTCAATCACATATTCTGCTGGTGCTGCGCCCGAAATATTAACCAGCGGCACCTTGGGATTGCTGATCAGGCTTGTTAGTTTTGCAGGCGGCGGCGGTGCCTTTGCGTCCGGTAACGGCATAATGTTTCGTTCTGGCTTCGTAACTGGCTTCTCAGCTTTCGGGACAAAGTATGCTTCTAAGAAAACTGATTTCTCTTCAGGTGGCGTGAAATCATCTACTTGAATCATTGTCCGCATACCAATGAACAAGGCGCCAGTGATGATCGCCGCTGGCAACGCAACCACCAAAGTTCGGCCGAGAAACGATTTCCCCAAAACTGGATGCGATGACGGCATTATTGATTGAACAGAATTCGACATGAACGCACTCCCTTATGTTATGTAGTTACATTATGTAACATAATAACATTATGTCAAGCGTTTAAAAAGAAAGGGAGGCGAAAGCCTCCCTAACTCGTTAGATCAAACTCAAGTCGATTAATCTGATAGCGTGAACTCTAGCGGATAAACCACGTTCTTACGTTCCGCCGCTTGTCCTCGAACAATCTTTGGAGCAAATTCGACACGGCTAACAGCCTTTTCGGCCTCGCGTTTAAAGACATTGTCCGAGCATGTCGCCTGAACGTTGTAAGGGCGTCCACGTGTGTCCACATCAAAGCGAACATCGCAGGTGCCCTCAGTCCCCCGCTCAGCCGCACGAGACGGATAAGTTGGAACAGGTGGACGGATTGGTTGAGCATCACGATCTGAAATCGCAATTGGATCAATCGCCAACGAATTCAAACGCGTAGGTGGCAGCTCACTAGGAGGCGCCCCCTGAATGTTTGGAGAAGGCAGATCGATATCTGACTTGTTCGCTTGCAATTTCGGCGGCGGAGGTGGCTTGTCAGCCGAATTTATCCGACGCGGTTTCGCTCTCGAAGCACGCTGTACATCATTATTCTCTTCAGAAGGCGTGATAGATACAAGTACGCGGGTTTCTTCAGCGTCTGGCTTTTCATAATCACCACTAATAGCCCACAGCATGAACTGAAATAGACCGTAAGTGATGATCGCGGCCAGTGGCACACCGATGAAAATACGAATTATAGGGTTACTGAACATAACGGCTTCCTCACTTCTCAATTGCTGAGATGTTGACGATGTTTTTGCCCTCTACGTCATTCACAACCTGCATAAGGTCGATGAACACGCCAGCCTTCGAATTCGCATCAGCTTGGATGATCAATCGCCCCTGCGGATTATCTTCTCGTAATTCTCTAATACGAAAGGATACTTCCGAAAGCGGGACGATTCTCTTCCCAACATGGATTTCATCATTCTCATCGATCGCGATGATAATTCCCAGAGGGTTTATTCGTTTAAGTGTTTCAACACTTACACGCTCTGGTTCAACATCAGGCTCCTGAATGAACTGCGCTGTAACGATAAAGAAGATCAGAAGAATAAAAACAACGTCGAGCATTGGCGTCAAGTTGACGTCATCTTCGGCGCTTGCTTCCGGAGCACGTGATTTACGAGCCATAGTGGAACCTCCTATCCTTCAGATCGGACGATATTCACCCGATCCATTTCAGCTTTATACGCTTCATCACGAATACGAATAATAAGACCAGTGCTGGCTGCTGGGTGCGCTTGAATAATCAAGGCGCTATCCGGATTTTCAGCACGGAGCCGTTCCATACTAGGTCGCACACTACTCATATCAACGAGCTTACGATTGACATAGATCTGGTTCGTATCACCCACAAACACAAGAATAGCTGGCGTTGACTGGGTACTATCACCACCTGCCGGTGGTGGCGGCTCAGCGCCGATTGCTTTCTCTTGGATGAAGGTCGATGTCACGATGAAGAAGATGAGCAAGATGAACACAACATCCAACATGGGTGTCAGATCAACATCAGCTTCTTCGGCGGGTCTGGAACTACGTCCTCTCATCAATCTGCTCCCATCTTATCTTCTAGAGACTGAACCAACCGAGAAACACGGCGATCCATACCTGATGTGAACAAAATGCCAGAGATCGAGGCGACCATACCAGCCATTGTCGGAATGGTCGCTTGAGACACACCGCGAGACAGCGCTTTAGCGTCAGCACCATCCGTAATCGCCATGTTATCAAACACTGTAACCATACCTGTAACAGTTCCTAAGAGGCCAAGTAGTGGCGCAAGCGCAACCATAGCCTTTGTGAAAGAGACATTTGCCTCAGCCTTTTGACGGACCTCAGAGACAATCTTGTCTTTAACCCAGTGTGCCGGCTTGGACTTCCTGTCGGAGCGCGAACGCCACTCCGAAAGAGCCTCATCGGCTACAGCCTGGTGAGCGAGACGGAAATAGAACAATCTCTCAATGATCAGGGCCCACATAACAAATGTAGCAAGCATGATCACTAGGAGGACGGGTCCGCCTCGCGCCAGAAATTCCTGTAGTCCGGTAAAACCTAACATAAAGGAGCTCCTAAAGTGCGGCCGTTAAGCCGCACCCCCAGATTCGCGCTCTGCGCGAAGGGCAACCAAGCCCGCAGCCTGCTCATCAAGCACCTGCTGATTACCGCGTGCCATAGACGCTGAAACAGCGTGCAGTAGCAGAAGCGGAATAGCCGCAACCAGACCAAGAACGGTCGTCATAAGCGCTGTCGAGATACCACCCGCCATCAACTTAGGATCGCCTGCACCGAAGTTTGTAATCGCGGTAAAGGTAATGATCATACCGATAACCGTACCGAGTAGACCCAAGAGAGGAGCAACTGCGGCAAGCACTTTAACGATGTCGTTGAAGCGCTCAATTTTCGGAGATTCGCGAAGGATTTGCTCGTCAAGCTTCAGCTCGAGAGTTTCCAAGTCTGCGTTTTTGTTAGTTTCATACGTTTCAAAAACACGTGCCAACGGGTTACCGTCGCCAGCTTGCTTTGTTTTCGCTGAGCCACGCATCGCTCCACCCATAAGGAAGAGTGTAACAATCTTGAATAACGCGAAGATCGAACCGATGACGAGCAGTGTCAAAATGACATAACCAACGATACCACCTTGATTGATCCGCTCACCTAGGCTCGGCTTTTCGCCTTCAATTGCGAACAATGCACCTTTTTGAGGGTCAAACGGCACAGTAACTGTTGTACCTTCGTCAGCAGAGATCAAAGACGCCATTTGAGAACGGAAACGGCCAGTAGGCTGTTTCTTCAGAACCGCCAGGTATGGAACCCCATCAGCAGCGTTATCTCTGAACTCAACGAAACGTGTGCCGTCATTCGTCGCAATGGTGAAAACACCAATACGCGTCATTTCAAGCTCTTGCGTTTCGCCGTCTGGACCAGCGCCCTTAACTTCACCAACGAAAGATTTGACCTCTGATTGAGCGATCATTTCTTTAAGAATAGCGTTCGGGAGACGATCCAGCTCTTCACGAGAAGGAAGCGCGATTGACTGCGCAACTTCAGCCAAACCATCCATACGGCCAGTGTATTCGAAGCTGGCTAGCGAGTTCTCGATATCCGGCAGGACATCACCAACAGCGCCGTTGAATTCACCAACAAGCTGACCGAACTCACCCGCTTCAGCAGAAAGCTGAGCGCCGAGCGTCTCGATTTGAGACTTGTTCGTGTCAAATTGTGAACTCAAGGAATTTGCACGGCGATTGGCTTGCGCCAAAGCAGCTTGCGCTGATTCCATTTCTGTTCGTTGGCTCGCCGTATCACGGCGGAACTGCGCCAAACGCTGCGCATCTTCAGCAGCTAGCTCGCGGCTATTAGATTCTACTTTACGGAGGATTTCCGAAAGAGACGATTGCGCCAAAGCCGGCGCGGTGAATGCGAATGTGGAACCAGCAAAAGCTGCTGCCACACCGAACACTTTGAGAGATTTTGTGAAGACTTTCATAGATCTTACCTCTTTATCGGTTGTGGCTAGTTAGCCGTTACAGCAAGCTTGGTCGCAGGAACGTACATAACGTCCTGTGTGCGCTTACCTTCGAGAATACGAATTGCTTTGGCGATTTCCGGCTTATATTTGCTTTCCATCGGAACCCAAGACTGTGTTTCTCGGTCGTAACGAGCCGCATAGCGCTGAGAAGAATCCATATAAACAAGTGCAACACGTCCAAACAGAACCATGTTAACTTGAACAGGATCCGCAACACCCTCTACCGTGACCGGCGCAGACCAAGTTGAATTCGTGCGACCGTATTCCATCTCACGGATATAAGTGTCCATGATCTGGCGGTAGCGCTCGACAACTGTAATGCGAGGATCGGTTAGGAATCCGCGAAGCTCTTCGATACGCGCTTTACGCTCTTCGATGCGGAAAGGCAGGTCAGCATCAATAAACGCGTCCAAATCATCGATAAGCTCTTCCAGCATTGGAGCCGTCTGAGATGTAATCTCATCAATACGACCAAGCTGGTCTTCTAGAGACGCAAGCTCACGCTCTTGGCTTTCTACTGCAGCAGCTTGCTGGCGCGCATATAGTTCAGCAGCGGTCTTACGCTGAAGCAATGTGCGGAATTCGCCAACCATGTCGGAACGCTCGTCGTCCAACTGGTTAATCTGATTTTGAACCTGCGCCGCTTTACGCGTCGCTTGCTCACCGTTGTTAATGGCACGGCCTAGTTGACCTTGCGCAATGGCCGGAAGCGCCAAACCGACGAAAGTCGCCGCTAGGATGGCTCCGCGTGCCGGTGTCAGAACTTTCTTCATGAAGTCTGCCTCTCACTCTCCAATTGGTGCACTGCTATTGCAGTACCTAAAACTCTCGAAATCTGAACAAAGTGCTCAGACAGCCCGTAGGCCATTCGGGAACACACATCCCGAAAAGTTATGCAGGGAAACCGGGTTCAAACCCACCTCCTCCCAGTTTTATCGAGACGTTAGCCGCCTTCTCTTCCTGCGCGACTCGGCATTACCCGAAAGTCATGACCGCGTAGACATTTTCACATCTGCAAAATGCATCGGTCCTTGTCAAACCTTCATTCATAAATGAGGCAGTTGCAAGGCATTTTTGAAATATTATTACATAATACTCATCCAAGAGGAGAGGTCGGCGGCATTATGACAATTATAAACAGTGGCTGGGGTGCCAGGATTCGAACCTGGGAATGCCGATACCAAAAACCGGTGCCTTACCACTTGGCGACACCCCAACTGAGGGCCGGACATAGCCAATCCGTTTTCGCGTTGCAACAGCAAATTCACTGCGATGTGAAGTTGAACTGTAATTCCACCGTCAGCAGTGAGATGACAGAATTGTCAGCAGCCCCAAAATCTTTCCCTTTTGACAAACACTATCTTAAGCACCATATCGTTATCCGATAAAACCTGTTTCTGGAGTTCGTACGAATGAAAACCTTTTTCGCCTCACTTGGTGGCGCAGTCATCGGGTCTATATTAGGCCTCGTCCTTATTGCTCTTATCGGTTTCGGTATCGTCGGAGCGCTGGTCTCTTCTGCGTTCGAGAATGCTTCGACGGCGAACTCAGGCAAGGACTCCGACGCCATCGTACTAACGCTCGACCTTCGGAACGGCTGGAGTGATCAAGCGCCACAGACCGGTCCTGATGCGTTTTTTGGAAACCCAACCGGCTTTATTGATGTCTTAACGCGCCTCGAATCAGCGGCGGCCGACGACCAAGTGAAAGGCATCTACGTTAGAGGCAGCGAGTTCGGAATTGGGTCGTCCCGCGCGGAAGAGCTTCGCACAGCGTTTTTGAACTTCAAAGCTGCTGACAAATTTATCATTGCCCACACGCAAGGTTCCTATGGTGGAGGCCCATCTGGATATCGGGCAATTGCACCAGCTTCAGAGCTTTGGGTACAGGCCGGCAGCGATTTGATTGCCGGCGGCGTTGGTTTTGAAACCCTCTTCCTTAAAGGCATGTTCGATAAACTATCAGTGACGCCTGAATTTGTGGCGCTTTACGAATTCAAGAATTCACCAAACACGTATCGTGAGACAGACTATACTGAACCTCACCGCCTTGCGATGACGCGACTAGCCAACTCAATCTGGGACATTTCACTCGCTGATATTTCCGCCGACAGAGGCATGACTGTTGCCGAAGCGCGTACAGCGCTCGAATCTAGCCCAATCGGCACAACACGCATGATAGAGCTAGGACTGGCTGATAAAGAAGGCTGGCCAGAAGATGCACTTGAGGCTGCACTCGACCAAGCTGGTGAGGGCGCTGTTGAGGTCAACATCTCTTCGTACATACCGCCTTCAAGCCCGTTCGGTTCTCCTGTCGTCGCCATCGTTGGCGGCCAGGGTCCGATTGTTACAGGCGGCGCGGGTGGCAGCCTATTCCAAGCTGGAAGTGGTTTCGCATCTGATGCTGTTGCCGCATCAATCCTCGAAGCTGGCCGGGACGAAGATGTACAGGCTATCGTATTCCTTGTTGATAGCCCCGGTGGATCACCAACAGCTTCCGACCAAATTTGGAGAGCTGTAGAACGTGTTCAGACAGAATTTGATAAACCTGTTGTTGTTTCTATGGGCTCTGTCGCTGCATCCGGTGGCTACTATGTCTCAACTGGCGCTGAATGGATTGTTGCTAACCGCAGCACGATCACAGGCTCGATTGGCATCTTTGGAGGCAAGTTCGCTGTTGCGGAAGGCCTTGCTCGGATCGGAATTAACGCCGAGTCAATCAATGTCGGTGGGCCATTTACGGGTGCGTTCACTTCGACGGCAGGCTTTACTGACGAGCAGCGCACGATGATGCGCGCGTGGCTAACACGTGGTTACGACCGCTTCCTCTCACTTGTTGCTGAAGGGCGCAATAAGACTGTCGACGAAGTCCATGAAGTGGCCCGTGGCCGGGTATGGAGCGGTGAAGACGCATTAGAACAAGGCCTAGTTGATGAACTAGGCGGCCTTAATCAAGCCATCGCGAAAGCGAAAGAACTGGCCGGCATTGAAGGCGATACAGAAGTTCGTCTCGTACAGTACCCACAACGCAGTGGCGGTTTCTCGTTCTCTGGCGCATCCGCATCGGCAAGTGAGCTAAAAGCCATCGGCGACTTAGCAACCCTCATAAACGATCCTGAGGTACAAGCTTTGATCGCTGAAGTTGAGGCGGCTAAGTCGGCTCGGCTGCAAGCGCGCATTCCAAACTATACGGAACGTTGATATAGAAACGATCTGAATCACAGGCCCCGGCTTCGGTCGGGGCTTTTTCTTAGGCGCGTCGCCTAACCGCATAGCTCTTCATGGCTGCGGCATCCATATACATAGAATTGATAAAAGAAGAGCGGTGACAAAATGAGCGCAACCATTCTTGAGAAGAAGCATACTGGCGATACGGCCCAGACAATGCAGGATGTTAGGCATGAAGTTGATCGCCTGGATCGTGAACTCGTTGCACTGCTCGTGGAGCGTCAGTCATTTATGGATGCTGCTGCCCGAATCAAAGCGAACCGAGATGCCGTACTAGACCGCCCACGTATTGAGGATGTTGTCAGCAAGGTGAAAGCTGAAGCCATCAAACAAGGCCTGTCTCCTGCTATCGCAGAGCCCGTTTGGCGCACTTTAATCGATCGTTGTATTGCCTATGAATTCGCGTCGTTTGATCATCTCAAGCCCGGCTTGGACAATTCGTAACTGGCAGTTGCACAAGCTTCGATCACTTCTGACAACAAAGCTTTCAGATCGGATAGATGAGTTGCAGCAACAACGCGCGATACAGTGTCGCCGCGCCCAAGCTGCTCGACCACTGAGCATGCTTCACCAAATTCAATCGCACCAATACTCAAGGCTGAGCCTTTGAGTGTGTGTGCTGCATCGGCCCACTGCTCTTGAGGCAAGTCGGCATCAAGCATCCGGCCCCAAGTTGCGGACTGGTTTCGGAAAATATCCAAAACCTCGTCCGCCAGATCGACATCACCGCCAGTCATGGTCTTTAGATGCTCAATATCGATTTTCATGCGGTTTACTCCAACGAGAGGGCGAGTTTCACCCGAATCGATGCTCGCGTCGAGAAACATTGGCATAATTTCATGTTACTCGCGTAAAGTAGGACTTTATTTTCCCAACTTATGCGAGTATCAAGTAGGCTAACATTGGGGTTTTCCATGCTTAATTTCATCATCGCCGTACGTAATTATGCGATTGCTATCATATTAGCCTGGATGGGTTTTTCGGCAGCACCGACTGATAAGTCGGACAAGAAGGTACCTGAAGATACCTCAGTCTCCATTACGTTCGCTATCGGCAACTGATAACGCCCCTACCAGCTTGAAGCTCAACTGCGTATAAGGCCGCAATGCAGATCGGTCTTTTCCTCTATAAATGTCTGACGTGGATCATTTCACCGTTTCTCGGAATGGTGATGAAAACCCGTGTCAGAAATGGAAAAGAACACGCTGACCGCGTCAACGAACGGTTTGCAAAAGACCTCTCCACTCGACCTGACGGCAAACTTATTTGGTTTCACGCCGCCAGCGTCGGCGAAAGCCTCATCCAGCTAGAATTGATCGAACGGCTAGTGGATAAGAATGCGCCTCATTTCTCCGTGCTCATCACGTGTCAGACGGCGACAGCAGCTCAGCGGATTTCGGACAGAATAATCAGCTCAGCATTTGGACAAACGATCACTATCCAACAGATGGCACCACTCGACACGGCAGCAGTTGTGAAACGCTTTCTAGACCATTGGCAACCAAATGCATGCGTCTATGCCGAAGGTGAAATTTGGCCGAATCAACTTTTGGAAATTGAACGCCGACGAATTCCTACCGCTTTGATCAATGCGCGGATGACCCAAAAAAGCATAGAAGGATGGGCGCGTTGGCCTCGCACTGCGTCACGCGTTTTTGGTGTTTTCACAGCTATTCTGATAAGTGACAGCCAAACTCAGCTCGGCCTTCAAGGCATCCTCAAGCATCCGCTGCCTCGCCCTGGAAATCTCAAGTCAGCGCTTCCGCCGCCAGATATTGATGCGGTAGAACTCCAAAACTGGACAAGAGCGCTGACTGGACGGCGTGTTCTATTGGCCGCTTCAACGCATTCACCAGAAGAGCGCAGCATCGTTGAAGCGTGGCAGAACATGACTGAGCCACCCTTCTTAATCATTGCACCACGACATCCAGAGCGCGGTGAAGAGTTGGCGAATATGCTTGAAGAAAAACAGGTGAAATTCACGCGGCTTACAGAGTCGCGGGCCATCATTCCGGGTTCGAATGTCCTACTTGCCGACACACTTGGCGAAATGGGGCTATGGTATCGCCTCGCAGATACCGTCTATTTAGGCGGCGGCCATGCACCAAATATCGGCGGTCATAACCCCCTGGAAGCATTGCAGCTGAACAAGCCGGTCGTAACCGGGCCGGATCAGTATAATTTTAGAGACATGGAGGATACTCTTGCTGCGTACGTGGGCTATACGGTCATCGTCAATATTTCCGATCTATCCGAACATTTCCCTGCCCCTGCCCCGTCTCCAGAAATGATGGATTACCTATCCAGAACTGCTGAAGCCCCTATGCAAGAAACGTTGCAAGCCTTGCGTCCAATGCTGGCGAAGGCAGGCCTGTAATGAGAGAACCACACTTTTGGTCAGCGGATCTGGATCCACGTTCAAGGGAAGCCGCCCCGCTGAGCCGTTTCCTACTCACACCATTTGCTATGTTATACGGCTGGACGACAGCGCGCCGTTTAAAAACAACGACGCCTACAAATGTCGACATTCCTGTAATTTGCGTTGGAAACCTGACCGCTGGCGGCGTGGGAAAGAGCCCGATCGTCGGTCAAATTCGCAAACACCTCACTGAAGTGGCCGATTTAAGGGCCGCAACACTTAGCCGTGGATATAAGGGCCGCCTTAAAGGGCCACTCAAAGTAACGCCTGCGCATTCAGCCCAAGACGTTGGCGATGAACCATTGATGCTCGCCGCATCGGGTGAAAGCTGGATTGGCGCCGACCGCGCTGCAGCGGGTACAGCTATGGCAGAAGACGGTGTTGAAGCCATCATAATGGATGATGGGCACCAAAATCCTAGACTTCATAAAGACCTATCCTTTGTTGTCATTGATGCCAAAGCACGCTTCGGCAACGGGCACATCATACCGAAGGGGCCATTGCGCGAAACAATCGAAGCAGGGCTCGCTCGCGCCGATGCTGTGATCGTGGTCGGCAGTAACGATAAGCCAGTAGAATTGTCCAAGTTCACAAGACCAATCCTGCACGCGCATATTCAGCCCACCGGATCTCTTGCGGCTCATCCTTATGTCGCTTTTGCGGGAATTGGCCGCCCGGAAAAAATGTTTGATTCGCTCAAAGCGGCTGGGGCTGATTTGTGTGACGCAGTGCCGTATCCTGATCACCATGAGTACAGCCATAGCGACATCAAGTATCTCAAAAAACTGGCTGCTGACCATGGTGCGAAGCTCATAACGACAGAAAAAGACTATGCGCGACTCTCGCTGAGTGACCGGGAGGGTATTCTGACTTTTCCAGTTGAAGTCCGCTTTACACAGCCTGAAATACTTCACAGCTTGCTCGCTACCGCTCTAAAAGATAATTTGAAATGACCGATACTCCCACACAGCAATATGTTCGACCAAAGGACATCGACAATCGGTCGACGTTCAAACAGCGTATGATCTGGCGATTAGAAACTATTGCTTGGGACGTCATTTACTGGTGGCCGATGAAATTGATCGGGCCTGACAATGCCTCCAATTTTCTTGGATGGCTGATGAAGTCAATTGCTCCACTTTTCTCACAGAACAAGACCGTCCTTCGAAACCTTCGCTTAGCCTTTCCGGAGAAGACTGAAAGCGAACGCATAGAACTCGGTAAGAAGGCATGGGAAAGCGTTGGCCGCACGGCAGGCGAGCTACCTCACCTGCCCGCAATCAACCCATATTCAGGAGACCGCGTCGAGGTTATCGGCGCAGAACATCTTGATGCTGTCGAAAATGCCGAACAGGGCGCCGTCTTTATTTCAGGGCACTTTGCGAATTGGGAAGTGATGGCTGCAGTCATCTGCAACCGTCCAGTTGATTGCCTCGTAACATATCGTGCGCTGAACAACCCTCATATCGATCGACGTTTGAATAAAGTTCGCCACGATTACGGCATTGGCGTTCTGACACCGAAAGGCCTTGGCACACGCGAGGTCATGCGGGCGTTGGGTAAAAATCGATCGGTTGCGCTCCTAAACGACCAAAAATTCAATCAAGGTCTTCCAATCGAATTCTTCGGTCACACCGCCATGACAGCACCGGGACCTTCACGTCTGGCGTTAAAATATGGTGTACCCATCGTTCCAGTATCGACACGCCGCACTGGCCCGGCAAGATTTCAAGTCAAGATCCATAAGCCGTTCACCCCAAAGAATACGGGCGATACAGCCGCAGATGTTGAAGCATGTGTCGAACAAATTACGGACTTCATTGAACAAGAAGTTCGAGAAAACCCCTCGCAATGGTTCTGGCAACACCGTCGCTGGCCAAAGGATGCTTGGCGCAAAGCTGGCGTCATGGATGCGCCTGAGAACTAAGGCTAGCTATACTACGTAGAAAGTCTATCACAGAATCAAGGAGAGACCCGTGCCACACTTCACTGAAATATTTTCAATTATCGCTTTGGGTTTTTGCGCCCTGCTCGGTCTCGGCAGTTTGTTTGCGCCCAAATGGGCGGCAGGCGTTGTGCGTTTAGTCGCCGATCCTGATCCAGAAAAACCCGGCGGTTTCTCAGAATTTCGCGCGACTTATGGCGGCCTATTGCTCTTGCTGCATCTTTCAGCGCTTTTGATGGTGGCCCAGCCAGAGCTGAAGCTACAGTATAAAATATTTGCATTGTTCCCGATTGCGATGGGCTGGATTGGCGCTGGCTTGGGCCGCACCATGTCACTTATTTTGGACAAAAAAGAAAACCGCTCCAATGGCCTAATCCCTGTTTGGATTCCAATGGAGCTTGCATTAGGCGTAGCGATTTTGGCGCCAGTCTTCAATCTTACTAGTGCTGTATAAGGAATATGCCCATGACGGACCGTCGGGAGACGAACCGAAATACGAAACGCCGTCCTCAAAAACGTCGTGGACCGAACAAACCAACACCCGATGAGGATTGGTCTGAAGGCGAGCGCGTAGCCAAATATCTTGCCCGCGCTGGCGTGGCGTCTCGCCGAGCCGTCGAAGCCATGATTGAACGCGGTGAGGTACGCATCAATGGCCGCAAACTTACCACACCAGCCTTCAAAGTAACCGGCCGAGAGCTTATCGAAGTCAACGGTAAGCGCGTCCAAGCGTTGGAACCTGTTCGTGTCTGGCGCTATCACAAACCCTCTGGCCTCATCACCACGACGAGTGACCCCGAAGGCCGTCGCACGATCTTCGAAGAATTGCCCAAGTCCCTTCCACG
>JAQWGO010000126.1 GCA_029238175.1 Henriciella sp.
TGTGATCAGCCGGGAATAAGGGCTGCGAAAGGACCAGAAGACATCGACCACATCAGACATAGAAACCACCTTTAGAGCTTAGCTAACCAGTTCAGCATGCGCTGGCGCAGTCTCGTTTTTTTGAGTTGCGGTGAAGACTAACCCTTCAAAATCGCCTGCGTCTCGCCAAGCTTGAATGTGTTTGAAGAAGCCTTCCGCGCCGCCGGGGTGACCTTGGGCTTGTCGAAACTCTTGGCTCCAACCCTGTCCCTCATTGTTCCAAAATCCCGGCGTGCATTCGGTCGATCCGATCAGGGAGCCTTGGTTGGTCAGGATAAGCTCAACCCATGCCGCCTCAGCCTCTGCTGTGGGTTCAACAGATGCAAATCCATTCGCTTCAGCGTGAGAGACGACTTGAGCAACAGTGGCCGCATGATCGACAATGTTATGCGGAATGTTCGAAGCCATATTCGCCCCTTGGTTCATTTGGATCATGAACGCATTCGGGAAGCCGTGCATATGAAGCCCGTGTAGCGTTCTCAGCCCGTTCGCCCAATGCTCTGAAAGGCGCTGGCCATTTCGTCCCGTGAGGTCAAAGCCGGATTTGAGCTGAAAATTTGCGCCATACTCGAAGCCTGACGCATAGACGATGCAGTCCACCGGATAGTGCACGCCATTGGCGAAGAGACCTGTCTCGTCAATACGCTCGACACCCTTGCCGTCGGTATCGACAAGCGTCATGTTAGGGGAATTAAACGCCGGTAGATACTCGTCGCTGAAGCAAGGCCGCTTGCACAACTGCGAGTACCAGGCTTTGAGGTTTTCGGCAGTTTCAGGATCCGTTACCTGCGCATCCACACGGGCTCGGATCTGTTCCATTTTTTCGAAATCAGCATCCTCAAATGCAGTGCGTACACGCTCTGAACTTCTCTGTGATGGCCCACGACCTAAGACTTTGCGTGTGCGCACAACGAGGCGGGCGAGCCAGGGCGGCGTGCCATTCAACATCTTTTCGCGAATGCTGCGTGAGATTTCCGTCCAGCCATCATCGACTAGGTCCTCTGATGGGATCCCGCCGCCCATGTTCTCAACAAAATTATCCATCCAACGTTTTTGCCAGCCGGGTTTGGCATTCGCCTTGATCCATTGGTCATCAATGGCGTGATTTCGGCGCTCGTCGACCGAAGAGGGCGTACGCTGAAAAACAAACAGTTCCTTGGCGGTTTTGGCGAGCTGCGGGATGCACTGGACGCCCGTCGCGCCGGTGCCGATTACAGCCACACGTTTGTCGGCCAGCTTGTCCATGGGCGCACCGTGAGCATCGCCGCCCGTATACTCATAATCCCAGCGGCTTGTGTGGAAGGATTTGCCCGCAAAACTTTCGATTCCGGGAATGCCCGGAAGCTTCGCAACATGTAACGGGCCCGTACCCATGCCGAGATATTTTGCAGTGAAATCGTCTCCACGCGATGTCTTAATTCGCCAAACTTGTTGATCTTCTTGCCATTCGAGCGAATGGACTTCGGTATGAAAAAGGGCTTTGTCGCGCAGGCCGTAATGCTTGGCGATCCGCTCGCAATGTTCGAGAATTTCGGGCCCGCGGACATATTTCTCGCTGGGTATATAGCCCGTTTCTTCGAGCAAAGGCAGGTAGATCATCGCCGCCGTATCGCATCGTACGCCTGGATATCTGTTCCAATACCACGTGCCGCCAACGTCGCCGCCTTTTTCTATAACCCGGACATCTTTGATACCGGCTTCTTTCAGTCGGGCACCAACCACCAGTCCGGAAAGCCCCGCACCGATGAACGCAAACGTCACATGATCTCTAACCGGATCTCTCTCGCGGAGCGGCGTATGGGGGTCGCCTGCATAAGACTCAAACTTCCCCTCGAGACGCTGATATTGCGCATTGCCTTCCGGCCGCAGTCTCTTGGCCCGCTCCTTGGCATATTTGTCTTTGATGGCGGCTTTATCGAGCAGTTGCGACGACGACATGGGCTGAATCTCCTGAGCAATATAATAAGCGCGGGAGGAATTTCTGATCTGGTCGACGACCGCGACGGATCGTTGCTTCCAGTACGTTCGTACCACCCACAAGAATAATGCATTGCATTAATACTGCTGACTATCAGCTTTCCTGAGATCGAGCAAGCCCTCTCTCATATGGAAGCTAGCTTGCCGGAGCGTTCAAGTATCCGGCCAGAGTATGGGCGGCTTCGCGAACAGCATCTTCAATAGGAGGAGCTGATCCATCCTCTACAAGCCGGGCATAGTCGGCCGCTTGAAGCATGTTGATTTTAAAGCCTTGTCTTAACCGCGCCGCAAGTATTTCTGCCGGCAAATGTTTCAAACAATCTACAAGAAGGCCTCGGAGTGTCAGGACACTCACACTCTCTGCCTCTGCAACAATCTCAGCGACATCAAATCGTGGATCATGCGTGAGCTGAATAACGAAATGAACATATTGTCGTCCTTTCTCGTCCAAGCATGTCTCCAGGAAAGGGGCTATTGCGGCATAGAGCAGGTCGAATAGACGATTATCCGAAGAAGACGCATCTACTTTTGCAAGGCGTACCAAACGATCATGCTCAATGCGTTGATACCGTTCGAGAAACAGCTCTCTAATCAGCGCTTCGATCGATCCAAAGTGGTAGTGCACAGCACTCAGGTTGCGCGCGCCCGCCGCCGATGTGATTTCTTTTACAGATACGGTGCCAATGCCCTTTTCAGCAAAAAGACGCTCCGCCGATTGCATCAAGGCGGACCTGGTATCTTGGCGAGTTGACTTTCGCATCTTTATCTTCCTAATGCGGTATATTAATAGATATAATTAATTACCCCGGAGTGTCTAACAAAACGATAAAAAAAACAAGCGGTGTGCGCAACTCCAGCGCATGCTGGCGGCAATCAGGGGCGCCAAAGCCATCAAACCGAAACCAAATGCGCAACATCGAGAGTCGATCGGGTGCGCCGGTAAAACCCCTTCCGCGAAACGCAACCTGCTACCAATCGGATTTCATCTTGTGCAAACACAAAACGAGATAACTCAAATGAATGCTAAAGGGCGCAGTTCCGGATCGGACCCCGCTCGCGTGCTTCAAGTAACGCCACCGCCTTTGGGGCGGGGGACAAAACTTACATTCGGTCTAGGCGCCGTCGCTGGCGGCGTAACGACCGGGGCTTTTGATTTCTTTTTGTTGATCTTTTACAGCCAAGTGATTGGTCTTGATGCGCGCTTGGTTGGCTTGGCCATTCTCATCGCGCTGATTTTTGACGCTGTGAGCGACCCAGTCGTTGGCTATTGGTCAGATAATTTCCGATCGCGTTGGGGGCGGCGACACCCCTTTATGTATGCCTCGGCGATACCGGTTACGCTGAGCTTCTTCTTCTTGTGGGCGCCACCAGAGAATGCCAGTCAAACCGTATTGTTTTGGTATGTCTTGAGCCTGGCCGTGATCGTTCGAACGGCGATCACATTCTACCGTACACCGAGCAGCGCATTGGTGCCGGATTTGACGCAGGATTATGATGAGCGCACCTCCATTTTTAGCCTGAGATTCTTCTGCGCCTGGACAGGTGCCAATGCCCTCACGGTGTTGATGTTCTTTATTATGTTCCCAGCCTTCGTAACCGATACGATTAGCGACGGCCGGTTCAACAAAGACGCCTACGTCCTCTATGGCTTGATCGGCTCAGCGATGATTTTTGTGTCCATCATGGTCTCTTCTTTGGGGACACATTCGCGGATACCGCACCTTAAAAAGCCGCCGCCACCGAGGTCGATGACGATCGCAACCATATTTCGTGAAGTGTTTGAAACGCTCGCCAATCGTTCATTTATCGCGCTCTTCATCGCGGCCTTGCTCGGCGCCGTGGCGAGCGGTGTCGCAGCTGGCCTTTCGCTTTACTTTTTCACCTATTTTTGGGGCTTTACGGATATTCAGACGGGCCTGGTGTTTCTCGGAACATTCGTTGCGGCCGCGATCGGACTTGTCCTCGCACCCTTGGTGTCTCGCAAGATCGGAAAGAAGCGCGGCGCAATGATTGTCGGTCTGATCGCGTTTGGCGGCGCGCCATTGCCGATTGTATTGCGTTTGCTAGATTTGCTCCCGCCCAATGGGACGCCGTTTGTCTTTTGGTTTGTGACGATTACGAACGTGATAGATGTCGGCTTGATCATCTGTTTTCAAATCCTGTTCGCATCCATGATCGCTGATCTCGTCGAGGAGAGCGAGCTGAAAACGGGGCGCAGGTCAGAGGGGGTTTTCACCGCGGCAGAAACCTTTGTGAAAAAATCAGTTCAAGGCTTTGGCGTGCTGGCCGCAACCATCGTTCTGGCGCTTGCGGACTTTCCCACAGGGGCAGGCGTTGAAGAGGTGAGCGACGCTGCGATCTGGAAAATGGGTGCTTATTACGTGCCGCTTGTTTTGAGCTTGTGGTTGGCCATGATCGCCGTCATTTCGACTTACCGGATCGACAAAGACGCGCACGAGCAGAACTTGAAAAAACTAAATGCGTGATGCGTTGAAGTTACACAAGAAAATAATGCTAGACATTAAATAACGTCTTGTTATGGTGTTGGAATACAAAAATTAGACGTACGCGTTTCCTCCTCCTCTTGCCCTTCAGCGTACGGAATGATTAAAAAATGTGGAAAAAAGCTCTCATTGGTATGGGTATCTCACTGATGCTCCTAGCCTCTTTTGCGTGGTTTAACCGTACGGCGATCTTCATGTTCGTGATCTCAAATACGGGCAAAACGGATGTCTCACCTAATGCCCCGGTAGAGTGGCTGGCAGGCCCAGTTGAACCGGTTAAAAATGGGTCCGATCGTCCGCCAAATATCGTTTTTATTCTCGCAGATGATTTGGGGATCAATGATATTTCGACCTTCGGGGGCGGTGTGGCGGGAGGCAAAGTTCCAACGCCAAATATTGATCGTCTCGCTGCACGCGGCGCGACTTTTATCAATGCCTATGCCGGAGCAGCAACCTGCGCCCCATCCCGGGCGATGCTTATGACAGGGCGATATCCGACACGAACAGGGCAAGAGTTTACACCCGCCCCCAATTCAATGGCCCGAGTGGTTGCCCGCGTCACGGATAATGATCAGGTCGAATATGGCTTGCCGCCTTTGCGCCCCAACCCTGCGCACGACGAGGCCGATATACCCTTTATAGAGAAAGGATTGCCGGGCGAAGAGGTTACGGTTGCTGAAGTTTTACAGTCAGCCGGCTATCACACCGTGCATATCGGAAAATGGCACTTGGGGCGATCGGAGCCCTCGCGAGCTGTGTCGCAAGGATTTGATGAAAGCTTGATGATGGCGAGCGGATTGTTCCTCAAGGAGGATGATCCCGAAGCGGTTAATGCCAAGCTCGATTTCGACCCGCTGGACAAATTTCTTTGGGCGCGCATGCAACATGCCGTCGATTTTGACCAAGAAGGTGGAGCGCTGACGGAAGAGTGGTTTGAGCCGAATGGATACCTGACAGATTACTTCACCGATGAAGCGCTTAACGTCATTGAGAACAATAAAAATAGGCCATTTTTCTTATACTTAGCGCATTGGGGGCCGCACACGCCATTACAAGCGACTCGAGAGGACTATGAGGCCGTTGGTGAGATCGAGCCCCACCGCCTGAGGGTCTACGCTGCGATGGTGCGCGCGGTCGATCGATCAGTCGGTCGGGTGCTTGATAAGCTTGAGCAAGAGGGCATCGCTGAAAACACAATTGTCATTTTCTCGTCAGACAATGGTGGCGCGGGCTATATCGGGCTCTCTGAGATTAACCAACCGTACCGTGGCTGGAAGAGTTCCTTTTT
>JAQWGO010000132.1 GCA_029238175.1 Henriciella sp.
GGTGATCAATCTCTGGGTTCACATTCGCCCAAAAGCCATATTCCTTGCTTGCTAATTGCTCCCAGAAGCTCACCGGACGCTCATCAGTAAAGGTGAATTTAACGATAGATTTAATCCCCTTAAAGCCATATTTCCACGGCAACACACAACGCAAGGGCGCGCCATTTTGCTTCTCCAGCCCTTTGCCATACATGCCAGTGCCGATAAAGGCCATCTCGTTCATCGCCTCTAAATAACTTGCATGGCAATTAACGCACAAACTGATTCATAGGACGTTCGATGAACCGTAAACTTACTTTCGCTTTCGCAGCGACTGCCCTCGCGCTCACGCCAGCATGTGCTCAAAGCAATGTTGATACATCTGATAAGGAAGCGATCGAGAAAATCGTCAAATCCTATATCCTTGAGAATCCTGAAATCATCGAGGACGCGCTTATTGCCCTTGAAGAACAGCGGACAGCCCAAGCAGCCACAAAGGTTGCCGACGCCCTACTATCAAAGCAGGACGAGCTGATTTCAAACCCTGCTGATTATTCAGTTGGCCCCGCCGATGCGCCTGTAACAGTGGTCGAATTTTTCGACTATCGTTGCGGTTTCTGTAAGCGTTCAGCTCAATGGGCGGTAGAATTACCTGAGAAGTATGACGGAAAAGTCCGCGTTGTTTTCAAAGAGCTACCAATCCTGTCCGCTGAAAGTGAGAAAGCAGCGCTCGCTGCGATCGCCGCTGGCAAGCAAGGCAAGTATATCGAAATGCACATGGCCTTGATGGAGCTTGATAATGGCTCTGGCTTTGGTCCTGCAGAAATCGACGGTGCCGCAAAATCAGCAGGTGTCGATGTCGCCAAAATGCGGGCCGATATGAAATCAATGGCCGTTCAGAAAACCGTGTCTGATTCGAAAAGCCTCGCGCGCGAACTCGACATTGGCGGCACGCCGAACTTTATCGTCGGCACAGAAATGGTTGCTGGCGCTGATACTGCGTCCGTGGAGCGTTTAATTGAAGCGGCCCTAGAAGAGGTCAGCTAAATTAGTCCCGCCAATGGCGACGATGGGTCTGCATAACGTTTGCGGCCCATCCGTCCCGCCAAATAGGCTTCACGGCCAGCAATCACCGCATGCTTCATTGCGGATGCCATAAGGATTGGGTCCTTGGCTTCAGCAATAGCGGTGTTCATCAACACGCCATCACACCCAAGCTCCATCGCCATCGCCGCATCTGAAGCGGTTCCAACACCTGCGTCTACGATTACCGGCACGCGGGACTGTTCCACGATGAGGCGAATGTTAAGCGGGTTCTGAATACCCAATCCCGAACCAATCAAGCTTCCCAGTGGCATGATCGCAGCGCAACCAACGTCCTCGAGTTTACGCGCATAAACCGGGTCGTCAGAGCAATAGACCATAACTTCAAAGCCATCAGAGATAAGGTCTTTGGCCGCTTTGAGTGTTTCTTCCATATCTGGATAAAGTGTCTTCTGGTCGGACAGTACTTCGAGCTTCACCAAGTCCCAACCACCGGCTTCACGCGCCAGGCGTAGTGTGCGCACAGCATCGTCAGCAGTGAAGCAACCAGCCGTATTGGGTAGATACGTGAACTCACTCGGCAAGACATGATCCTGAAGACGATCCTCATCCGGATTAGACATGTTCACCCGGCGAAGCGCCACGGTCACCATCTCCGCGCCAGCAGCACGCGCTGCTTCAGCGTTTTGAGCGTACGATTTGTACTTGCCCGTGCCCACGATCAATCTCGAATTGAACTCACGTCCTGCGACAGTCAGTTTTGTATCAGTCATTCTACTTTCCAATTCATCCACCACCAACAAACTGAACGACTTCAAGACGATCACCGTCCTGAAGTACTGTATCTGAATGTTCGGCCTTCGGAACTATTTCTAGGTTCCGTTCGATTGCTATGCCTCGCGGATCTCCCGTCAAAGTCAGCACAAGCGCTTCTACACTTGTGCCTGTTTCGACGTTCATGGCCTCGCCATTTAGAAATATCCGCATTTGAAACTCTCCTATGCTGGGAATGCACTTGCCAAGCTTGGCGATCCACCGCAAGACCGTGTGACAATGACGCAACACATTTTTGTACTCAATGGGCCAAATCTGAACCTGCTCGGACAGCGGGAACCGGATATATATGGGCATGAAACGCTGGAGGATATCCACCAGCGCATGAAGACAGCCGCTCCAAATGCTGAAATTGAATTTCGTCAAAGCAATTCTGAAGGTGAACTCGTCGATTGGGTTCAGGAAGCATCCAAAAAAGCCAGCATCCTGATTCTAAACGCCGGGGCCTATACACACACGTCCGTGGCTCTGCATGACGCCCTGCGCGCATGTGAAGCCAAAATTATTGAAGTCCATCTCTCAAACCCCGCGGCGAGAGAGCCGTTCCGTTCCACCAATTATGTAGCCCCTTGTGCCACTGCGAGTATTGCAGGTTTCGGCGCACGCGGCTATTTGATGGCACTTGATGCCGCCCTCCAGATGACAGCCTGAGGAGCTTTCCAGATGTCTACTAGCAAATCCAAACTCGACGCCAGCCTCGTCCGCGAGCTCGCCGCTATTCTACGCGAAGCCGATCTAGGCGAGGTTGAAGTTGAACATGAAGGCCTTCGCATTCGCGTTAGCAAAGCAACCTCAATGGCGCCGACACCGGCGCCGATATATGCACCAGCGCCCGTCGCTGCACCCGCGGCCATTGCAGCACCCGTAAGCGCCGCCGCTGCAGCTCCAGCAGCCGCTGCCGCGCCATCAAACGCTATTACAAGCCCGATGGTCGGCACAGTCTATCACTCTGCTGAACCGGGCTCTAAACCATTCGTTACTGTGGGCGACAAGGTGAAAAAGGGCGACACCCTAATGTTGATTGAAGCGATGAAAACCTTCAATCCCGTCGAAGCCCCTGCCGCTGGTACGGTTAAAGAGATTATTGCTGCCGATGCTCAGCCTGTTGAGTTCGGCGAACCCCTTATCGTCATCGAGTAAGGAACAATACGATGATCGAGAAAGTCCTCATCGCCAACCGGGGTGAGATCGCACTGCGAATTCACCGCGCGTGTAAAGAAATGGGCATTGCAACAGTTGCCGTTCATTCGGAAGCTGACCGTGATGCCATGGCTGTGCGTCTCGCGGATGAAAGCGTCTGCATTGGTCCGGCTCCAAGCAATCTAAGCTACCTAAAGAAATCTCAAATCATTGCCGCGGCTGAAATTACGGGCGCCGATGCCATCCACCCTGGTTACGGTTTCTTGTCAGAGAATGCTCAATTCGCCGAAATGGTCGAAGCGCACGGCCTCATCTTTATCGGCCCAACAGCCGATCACATTCGCAATATGGGCGATAAGATCACTGCGAAACAGACAATGATCGCCACCGGCGTCCCCGTTGTTCCGGGGTCTGAAGGCGGCATTACTTCAATTAGCGAAGGCAAAAAGGTCGCCAAGAAAATTGGTTACCCTGTTATCGTTAAAGCGTCATCCGGTGGCGGTGGCCGCGGCATGCGCGTTGCTGAAACCGAAAAAGATCTTGAGAATGCCATCAAGTCTGCCAAGACTGAGGCTAAAGCCGCCTTTGGTGATGACGCAGTCTATCTTGAAAAGTATCTCGGCAAACCACGTCATATCGAAATTCAGGTTATCGCCGATACGCATGGCAATGTCTGTCACCTATGGGAACGTGACTGCTCACTGCAGCGCCGTCACCAGAAAGTTTTCGAAGAAGCGCCGTCCCCTGCCCTAAACCAAGCGCAGCGTGAAGAAATTGGCTCGATCGTCGCAAAAGCCGTCAAGAAGATGGGATATCGCGGCGCTGGCACGATGGAATTCCTATACGAAGACGGTCAATTCTACTTCATCGAAATGAACACGCGAATTCAGGTTGAACACCCAGTTACTGAGATGATCACCGGCATCGACCTGATCCGCGAACAGATCCGCGTTGCCGACGGTAAACCGCTCTCGTTCACACAAGAAGACGTAATGCTCGTCGGTCACGCGATTGAGTGCCGGATCAACGCTGAGCATCATGAAACATTCGTGCCATCCCCCGGGACCATCACAGAATTTCACGCCCCCGGCGGCCCTGATGTCAGGCTCGATAGCGCAGCCTATGCCGGTTATCGGATCCCGCCTCATTATGACAGCATGATCGCCAAACTGATCGTTCATGGCAGAACACGCAATGAGTGCATCATGCGCCTACGTAGAGCGCTTGACGAAATGGTTGTGGGCGGCGTCAACACGACACTCCCGCTTCATCAGAAGCTCGTCGAAGCGCAAGACGTCATTGATGGCAATTACGATATCCATTGGCTGGAGCGCTTTTTAGGCCTCAAGTAAGAGTACGGCATGTCTTCTCGGTTCGACACGAGCGATCTTCTGAATTGTTACCGGCGGGGCGTGTTCCCGATGGCCGATTCGCGCGAAGACATTCGCCTTTTCCTGATGGACCCCGACTTAAGGGGCGTGCTTCCACTCGAAACGTTCCATATCCCAAAGCGCTTAGTTAAAACCGTTAGACAAGACCGGTTTCGAGTTACCGCCGATAGTGCCTTCATGCGCGTTATCGAAGCTTGCGCGGAACCGCATCCGAACCGACCTGCGACATGGATCAATCCGCCCATAATGAACCTCTACGGCGCCCTGCACCGTCAAGGCAACGCACATAGTATCGAATGCTGGAACGATGCTGGTGAGCTTGTGGGCGGCCTTTACGGCGTCTCTATCGGCGGCGCGTTTTTCGGCGAGAGCATGTTCTCAAGAGAGACTGACGCTTCTAAAGTTGCGCTAGTTCATCTCGTCGCAAGATTGAAATTATGCGGCTACGTTCTGCTCGACGCCCAATTCCACAATCCACATCTTGAACAGTTCGGACTAGAAGAAATCACCAGAGATGATTTCCGAAACCGGCTCTGGAAAGCACTACGCGTCGAAGCTGACTTCTATTCGCCGTTAGACGGCACTGTTTCTTCAGACGCTGGAGCATCAATGGCCGGTTCTTCAACAAAGGTTTCCTCTGGCCCAGGTAGCTCAATATCCGGGTCAACCGCGTTACAAGCGATCACCCAAATATCGTAAACCGGGTGCTCTAACGCGCTCAAACCCGGTGACGAGGCAAACATCCAGCCTGAGAACCGAACGTCAGGCTCTTCGCCCTCTGTCGCGGCCAGTTCTTCTTCATTCAAGTCACGCGGCACGGCCATAGTCTGGACCCGCTTGGACGTGGCAGACGTGATTCTAAGGAATGCTGCACTCTCTGGCGCTTCTTCCGGAGGCGTCTGAAAACAGACCTCCAAATCCACGCGTAGTGAGCCATAGACCTTCGGTGAACCGACTTCCATTTCGAAATCGGTTGAGCGTCCTGTAATCTTGTCGAGTGCCCGCAAGATGACAGTATCTTTCTGTTTAAAGGATTGTGTCTGCCCGGCAGCAGCCGGCAAAAGGCTGATCGCAGCCACTCCAATTAAAACAGATTTGATCACTCGCTATCTCCACTTGAGTCGCCGCTACCCGATGCGAATGACGCAAACAGGGTCAACAAGTCCACAGATCCTTGACCATACAGTAGCTCGCTACACCCGGTATCACCAAACAGTTGGTCAGATGTTGCACACATCTCAATTTCACCAAAACCTTCGGCAGGTTCCAATCCGATATAAGAGCCGCCAAGCAATCCATCGCCCTGAACGCGCGCGGATGTGCCGTCTCCGATAGGCAGAATTCGGTCATCGACGACCATCGTGACAAGCGCCTCTGTCCGGTCAAAATCAATCTCGATATCGCGAACCGTGCCAATTTTTACACCAGCCATCTTAACGTCAGTGCCGGGCTCAACACCGCTCGCCGCACTCAACCGAACACCGATCAAAACATCACTGTCGCCGCCACTATCATTATTGCCGTTCACCATTGCAAACCACAGGAAAAATCCCGCGACCGCCAGAACCGCTAGTCCAACAAGCGTTTCAAAGACAGACTCACGCATCTGGTTTCCAAGCCTCATAGTCAGCATCTGCTTCACGGCGTTCTCCGCCTTCGCGCAATGTCCCTTTCGGACGATACGCGAAAACCGTCCCGGTCATATTAGGGCGATGGTCATCTTCCCACTCTCGACGCGGTAGAGGTTCTTCGGTCGGTGGCTCATCAAATGTATAGTGCAGCCAACCATGCCATTCGGCCGGAACCTTCGATGGTTCGGCCAGACCTTTGTAGATGACATAGCGTCGATGACGCCCTTCAACTGAGACCTTGCGGTCCTCAAAGTAGCGATTTCCGTACTCGTCTGTTCCGACTTGCGCACTACGACGCTTGATATCGAACCATCCGCCGGGGCTGACCCCGTTCCACCATGTGAAGAGTTTGAACATGTTTTTGTTCCTGACAGTGATCTTTGTCCGCAATATGGCGCGTGTCAGGCGCCGAATCTAGTTAAAGAGGCAACACATCATGTCGCGGGCAACGTCAAGCCCACGTTTGCGGGAAGGATCAGTTGAATGTCTAACATGGATCGTCACCATGAATTGCTCGAAACGGCCATTGAGGAAGGCCTGATCTCTCCAATCATGCCGCTCGAGCAGCTCACCACAATTCCTCTCAGCGCCACACCAACGCCGAAAGAAGCTCAAGCAGACGCGAAACGCCAACGCCTTGACCAGACCAGCAAGCTAGCAATGGCGGAGCTCTTGGAAGGATTAGGCGATACCCCGCGCAATGCAGAGCTCGCCGAAGCGGTCGCCCGCGGTGTCCCGCTCGCCCTCATCGAAGAAGCGTTACAACAAGGCCGAGGCTTCGAATCAATCGCCGCCGATTTCCGCAATGACGCGATTGAGCGGTCCGCACCGCCCGCCTGTCAACTTAACGTGAAAGCTGACGCAGCAGACATTCAACGCATTCGCCAATCCGGCGTCGGCGTGTTGGTGAACGCACCAAACAACTTAGATGGCAAAGCGCCGGCATTGGCGATTGATCTAGTTCGCTTTGTTACACCAGCAGGCATCGAAACAGATGTCATGAACGATCTGATCGAAGCCGCACTCGCAACGAATGGACCAAAACTGTCAATCGTGCCTTGCGGTATAGCTTCAACACTATTGGGATTAGGTCACAGCTTCACCGCCGAAGCGGCTGATCAGGTCAGCGCGCTGTTAAAACTCGTCACGTCTATCGCAACGGGATCAAGCTTCACGAAGAAACATGCAGATGCCTTGAACCTAGCTGCTCGGCCAGCCAAGAAAACAAAGCGTGACATCGCACTCGCAATTGTCCCGCTATCTGCGACGGCGCAGTCTCGGTTCATGCCAAGCACGCAAGGCCTAAATTCCCTTGATTCCTACCTAGATCAGATCGATGGCGACGAACCGACCCTCACATTGGCCGGGCGTCTTGGCTTGGCAAAGACGGCACCTGCCGCGCTGCCAACCTTGCTCGCCAGCCTCGAAGAAGCCGCTGACTTAGAGCAAACGCCTCACTTTGGCGGCGATGTATTACGCACGCGCGGGTTCACACCGCACGCGGTTGAAAAAGTCAAAAGCGCGCTCAGCGAAGGGCTTCCCCTCAGCGCTGCTTTTTCCCGTTGGGTTTTAGGCGATGACGTTATTTCAAACGATCTGCGTCTTGCGCCAGAGGCTTTCGATGCCGATGGCCGCTCGCTTCTAAAAGCAGTTGGATTCTCTAAAAGGGAAATTCAGGAAGCAGAGGAGGCGCTAGACGGGCGGCCTGAAAAACTTGTTGCCGCCGCACTCTTAGAGGCAGGCCTTTTACAAGCCATGACTGTGGGCGACAAAATTCAACTCGCCAAGACGGTTACAGCGGCAACCGAGATTGACATAGTATCAATCCTAATCGGTGACACAGGCGAAACAATCGATGCGGCCATTGCCGACCAAACACCGCTTTGGCTCCCGTCACTGGAACAAGTCGCGGACCGCCTCACGTCTGATCGTATGGAACACATTACGGCACTCGCAGAGGACCTTATGGCCGAAGACGCTGCGCCCGCTGCACAGTATATTGATGCCCCAACGGGCGTATCACGCACCCGGCTACCGGATCGCCGCAAGGGTTATATTCAAAAAGCTACTGTCGGCGGCCATAAAGTCTACCTCCATACGGGCGAGTTTGATGACGGTTCAATCGGTGAAATCTTCATAGATATGCACAAAGAAGGCGCAGCGTTCCGCTCGCTCATGAACAATTTTGCGATCGCTGTATCGCTCGGCCTTCAATACGGCGTTCCACTAGAAGAATACGTAGATGCCTTTGTCTTCACGCGCTTCGAGCCTGCAGGCGAAGTCACCGGCAATGATCAAATCACGCGCGCGACCTCAATCCTCGATTACATTTTCCGAGAACTAGCGGTCTCCTATCTCGCCCGCGAAGATCTAGCGGAACTTGGCGACCTCACGCATGACGGCCTTGGCCGCGGTATGGAAGACGGTATCGAAAAGTCCGATGCGCAGCCCCTCCCCGATGAAGCTGCTCACCTTATCTCTCGCGGATACGCGCGCGGTCAAATCCCGGACAATATCGTTATTCTAAATAAGCGCCGGGAAGAGCTTGAAGAAGAGCGAGCCGACGATGAAGCAGATGCAGCTGCCGATGGCCAAGCCTCACCGGAATACCTCGCTGATGCCTGCTCAAGCTGCAGCAGCTTCACGCTATACACCGATGAAGCAGATGGTGAGATCACCTGTGACACTTGCGGAAATATCGTCGCGGCTGATACCCTGGAAGAAGGCACATAGGCAGTTTGGCCCAGAGTTTGCGGATGGTTAGCCAAACGTAAATTCTACGCAAAGCGACCTGTCCCATGCTGAAACACATTGCCGCCCTTACGATTGCCGCAGGCCTCTTTACAGCGCCTGCTCTGGCTCAGAATGCCGGCCACATTGCCAAAGCTAAAGCCGGCAAGTCATGTGCAAACTGTAACTTGTTTCAAGCTGATCTCGCTTACCGCGATGGCAGCAACATGAACCTCTCCGGTTCTCGCCTGCGCCAGTCGAACTTGTCTTTGACGACGTTCGACAATGCTAACTTGTCCGGCGCGAACCTGTCAGTCGCCAATCTGTTCGGTGCGCGATTCAATCGCGCCAACATGACCAAGGCTAATCTTTCTCAGGTTTCAGCTGTCGGAACCTATTTCGGATCTTCAAACATGAGCGGCGCAAACCTTTCTGGCGCGAACCTATCCGGCGCTGATCTGTCGCTTGCACAAGGCCTCAGCCAGTCACAGCTTAATCGCGCATGCGGCGACCGCTCGACACGCCTGCCTGCTGGGAAAACCATTCCGCGCTGTCGCTAATCAAGATTCGCGAGTGAGGCGACAAAGCCACACTTTCGACGCATTTCATTTGATTACCACAAATTCAGTTATGGGCTGTGGATAGCTCATATATGAAAAGGATATGAAAAGAGCGACTTACATTCGTTTAGTAACCTTGTCGGCTTTCGCCGCCCTCTCTCAGGGCTTGTCCGCAATTGCACAGGATGGCCCAGCACGCATTTCGTGGGCGCCTTCCTATAGTGGATCATGCACTGAATGCGGCCTCGCCGGGAAAAACATGGCCGGCTGGAACCTCTCAAGAGCCAACTATCCTGGCGCTAATCTTTCTGCAGCAAACCTTCGCTCAACTCTTGCGCATGATGCCAATTTCGATGGCGTGAACGCTTCTGGCGCTGATATGCGCCTCGGCGATTTTACAGGCGCCAGCTTCGCGGACGCAAATCTAAGCGGTGCACGGCTTCAAAAAGCGAAACTAAACGGCGCTAAGATGCCCGCAGCCACGCTTACCGGAGCGCACCTCAACGGCGCGACCTTTATCGGCAGCACGTTAAACGATGCAAAACTACAAGCTGTGACCGCGCCTGCTGCCGATTTCTCAGGCGCCGTCCTGATTGGAACAAACTTCCAAGCCGCAACGCTAACCGGCGCAGTGTTTGACAATGCGATCATGACAAATGCCGACTTCTCCGTCGCTGACCTGTCAGGTGCCAGCTTCCGCGACGTTCGACTATCCAGCGTCAACATGGCTGGCGCAATTGGTATCGAGACGGTCGCTTTTGACGGCGCATGTATGACTTCAGGAACGATTTTGCCGCAAGGTATCAGTCTAGAAAACTGCTTCAGCCAATAGCTTTAAGCAGCTTCGGCTTCTTGCTCAGCCAGCTTCTTTTCCATCATCGATACGATCCAAATACTGACTTCATAGAGCCCGTAGACTGGCACAGTCAGCATAATTTGAGAGATCATATCCGGCGGAGTAAAGAAGGCTGACGCCGCAAGAATGCCGACCAGAGCGTATTTACGGCCCTTTCGAAGCGTGGTCGCGCCAACGATTCCAGCTTTGCCAAGTAGGCCCAAAATAACCGGAAGTTGGAAAGAGAGACCAAACGCAATCATCAACGCCATGACCAAGGATAGATATTCAGAGACTTTTATCTGCGGGACGATTGCAGCAATGCCTTCTCCGCCAAGCTGCTCAAACCCGAGCGCAAACCTCGATATCAGTGGCAACATCCCTAGATACACAAAAGCTGCACCAAGTGTAAAAAGCAAAGGCGCCGCGATCAGAAACGGCAAGAACGCGTACTTCTCATTATTGTACAATCCCGGCGCGACAAAGGAATAAATCTGCCAAGCGATGACCGGGAAAGATACAAACAATCCGGCAAACAGAGCCAGTTTCAACTGAACGAAAAAGACTTCCAGCGGCGCAGTATAAATCAGCTCGAAATCTGCCTGTCCTTTGCCAATTTGCGCCTCATTCACAAGCGGCTTCAGCAATATGTTATACAAAGGTTCGGCTATAAAGAAGCATCCTATTGTGGCGATCAGCAAAGCTGCCATTGACCAAATAAGCCGAGTGCGCAGCTCTTTAAGGTGATCCAGCAGGGGCGCGCGACTCGCTTCGACTTCATCGCTATCATCTTCGATGTCAGGCCGCTGGTCGGCGGGCAGGTCTTTGGTCACGTCTTCTCACCTTCACGTTTCTTAGGTGTCGTGCTCAGCGTCATCTCCGCGGCGGGATCGACCTGTTCGGGCACAGGCTTCTTTTCATCAATATCGCGCATGACTGAATCGTTGATTTCTTTCTCAACATCTTTCAGCTCATCCATGGCCTGCGTCACGGCATTGTCACGTTTAAGATCTTCGATTTCCTTGCGCAGATCATCAAGCTCTGCTTCGCGCGCAATATCGTCAAAAGCGTCCTTAAACTCATTCGCCATCGCCCGCCCTCTGGCAAGCCATTGGCCAAGTTTGCGCATCATCACAGGCAGATCCTTTGGACCGACCACGATCAACGCGACAATCGCGAGTAACATAAACTCGGTGAATCCGAACTGCGGGAGCATATCAGGACGCCTCCGCTAAGCCTCGTCTTTAGACGCCGCTTTTTCTTTCTCCGGCGTGATATTCACCATATCATCACCCTCAACGGACTTTTTGTCCTCGTCCTCGTCTTTGAGGCCTTTGCGAAAACTGGTGATGCCTTTGGCAAGATCACCCATGATGTTAGAGATGCGGCCGCGTCCCCCGAAGAGAAGAAGTGCTACAGCGGCGACAATGAGCAATTGCCATATACTAGGGGACATCATCTTTCTCCAATAAGCTGGCAAAAGATAACCCGCCTAGTGTGTTGTTACAATGGGCATCCAGAGGTTTCTTAGTGAACCTCTTCATCACCCTCAAAATCGGTCACAAAGTCTGTGTCTTCGGTCACATCGAATTCGGTATCTTCATCCATTTCATTGTGGATAGATGTACCATCTGCAAAGAACCCATCAGGAATAACATCAGACAATAGGCCTTCGGATTCCAGCTCAGCCCGGCCCGGCAGAACATCTAGGCTTTCCAGTCCGAAATGCTCCAAGAATGCATCCGTCGTGCCCAATGTGACCGGGCGTCCCGGCGTGCGGCGGCGACCTTTTATCTTGACCCAACCAGCTTCCATAAGGACATCAATCGTCCCGCGCGAAACGGCCACGCCGCGTACAGACTCAATCTCTGCGCGCGTAACGGGTTGCCCATAAGCGATAATGGCGAGCGTTTCCAATGCGGCTTGCGAAAGCTTCTTTTGCTCATGCCGCTCTTCGACGAATAGATAACCCAAATCCGTGGCGGTCTGAAAACGCCACTCCCCGCCAACCTCAACCAGATTCACGCCGCGATTGGCATATTCAGCGCGCAGCGTCATCAATACACTCGGCACATCGACGCCTTGCGGCAGCGCTTCGGCGATCTCATTCGCGCCCAACGCCTGACCGGCTGCAAACAAAACGGCCTCAGCCCGGCGCACCGCCTCGGCGAGCGTAACATCTTGCGCCTCATAAAGTGTTTCGGCAGAGCGCTTGCACGCAAATGACAATTGCTGCACGGCTTTGCGAATATCTTCAGGCGCTTCCTCAATTGGAATCGAAGTTTCAATTTTAGACGTCATGGGGTGATCCCCTCTTGTGGTTGCGCCATGCCGCGCAGGTAAAGTGGTCCGAAATGCACATCCTGCCGGACATCAAAATCACCATCTCGGGTAAGCTCTAATGCGGCTGAAAACACACTCGCGGTTACCGAACGTGGTGGCACGTCATCGCCAACATTGGTCATTTGCGCCCGTATGTCATCCAGACTCGCCCATTCGGTGAGTTTCACGCTCAATCCGCGAAGATTATCACGCGCACTTTCAAGCGGCAGGACATACTGATTCTCGAACGTATGCGGGGCTTCTTTTGCCTTACGCATACGGATGCCGCCAAAAGCCTGCATCAGGTGCCACATACTCGTATCGTATTCAGTCGTCTTAATAATTTTTGACTGTTCAGGCTCACCCCGAAGAAATGTGTCACGCCCCAGCAGGGCGCCATCCATCAAGGCTTCACCAGCCTGACGCATCGCATCCAAGCGCTTCAAACGGAACGCAAGCTTCGCGGCATCATCATCGGCGGAGGACTTACCGACTTCATCGGCCTTCGGCTTCGGAAGCAATAGGCGAGACTTTAAGAAAGCCAGCCAAGCCGCCATCAGCAAATAGTCAGCCGCTAAATCGATCCGTTTTTCGCGCGCATCCTCAATGAAAACAAGGTACTGCGTCGCCAAGTCCTTGATCGACACATGCAGCAAATCAACCTTCTGACGCCGGGCCAGATCAAGTAGAAGATGAAGAGGCCCTTCAAAGCCGCCAACATCTACAGCAAACACATCCTCTGAGGAAACATCCTCATCCAGCGTCACAAGGTCGTTCGATACCATTTCCATCAGGCTATGCTCCCACGCCTGCGCCGGAAAGCAGCTCCGTGAAACGTGCCCAATCTGCTTCAGTGTCAAACTCGCCTGCGGTCTGAACTGACGCATCGGCCGCATTAGCGCGCCGCAGCGCATCACCCGAAAGTGCACCTGCAGCAGATGCAATCTCTTCCATCTCGCTAAGTATTTCGGCCGGGTCTTTTAGGAATCCAGAACAGTGAAGCAGCACGTCACAGCCCGCCGACAGCGCGCGAGCACCGCGATCAGATAACCGCCCCCCTAGGGCATTCATGCCTAAATCATCTGTCATCAAGACACCATCAAACCCGATTCGGGTCCGAATGACGTCTGAAATGACTGTTTTTGAGACCGTTGCAGGATTTTCCGGATCAAGTGTTTCAAAAACCACATGACACGTCATCCCCATACGGCTCTGCGCGCCGAGCGCTGAAAAGATTGAAAAGTCTTGCTGCAAGGTCTGCTCATCGGCGCTGACAATAGGCAAGTCATAGTGGCTATCTGATGTCGCACGTCCCTGCCCCGGCATGTGCTTGATGCAAGCGGCGACGCCAGCGTCTGAGAGGCCCAGCAACGCAGCTTCCGCCAAGCTCACAACACTATCCACGCTATATCCAAATGAACGATCGCCAATTGCGTCATGCGTATCCGCCTGACGCAGATCCCCGACGGGCGCGCAGTCGGCATGGATTCCGATTCTCGTAAGCTCCTGCCCCATTAGCCGGTGCCCTAAGCGACAGGCTTGAACGGCGCGGTCCTGATCAAATTCATACAATTGGCCGTAAACACCCGCGGCCGGAAACTTCGGCCATTCGGGCGCCTTCAAACGAGCAACTCTGCCGCCCTCTTGATCAATAAAGACCAAGGCTTCCCGACCCAGCGCTTCGTGAATTTCAGCAACCAACGCGGTGACCTGCACTTTGCTCTCGCAAGAGCGCCCCATAAGGATCACACCCCACGGCTTGGCCTCACGCAAAAAGGCCCGCTCCTCTGGCAAGAGAACCGGGCCTGAAATACTTGTTATGCAAGCAGAAATGCTCATCCAACGGCCTTAGCGACAACCATACAGTCTTTACCAGTCGCCTTCACGTCCGTGCAAAACCCTTTTGCAGCATCACGGCTATCAAACGTTCCAACGCGTAAGCGGAAGAACACACCTTTTGCGCCAAGGTCCGCGCGCTGAATATCCAGCGCCGCGCCGCGATAAAGATCAGGCGCAGTGCCTTGAAGTTTAGACCACGCTGATTGCGCCGCCTCTTCGCTCCGCAAAGCAGATAGCTGAACTTGGAAACCGCCATTCGCTGAGAAACGGCTGGAAGCAATCGGATTAGGCAATGGCTGAACAACTGGTTGCGCCTCCACTGCGGGCGGCGTGGCCTTAGTCACTGGCTGCATCGCCGCAATCGTCAGCGGCTTCGTGGCCTCCGGCTCGGTTGCAACTGATGCCGCTTCCGCAACATCAACTTGCTCACTCGCCCCCTCGACGGGCGGTAAAGCGGTTTCAGGACCACCAGCTAGAACTGAATTATTGCCGCGGCGAATATCTACAGGGTTGCGCACCGATGTTTTTTGAACGGCTGGATCGCCCATGCCGTCCATTGGGGCATAAAAACCCTTTTCCTGATCGGCAACTTGCAAGCCACCGCGCTCATCAGGCGCGCGCTTATACGGGCCCTCATCGCCGACGATGATCGGCAAACCGCCCTCGGCTGGGCGCACACCTTGACGATATGTGTTCCAGACAACGCCGGCAAAAATAAGCAGCACACCTAGCGCCAGTACGAGGATTAGCGGGCCACGACCGCTATCGTCATCGCGGATATCAAAACCGCGATATTCGTCCTCATAAGGTCCGAAATCGTAATCTTGTGCTTTGGTTGAACGCGTCATAGCTACCCCTGCCATCTAGTCTTTCGTTAATTTTTAGGGGTAGTTTGTTAACGATGCCTGAATCTGAGGGCGTTTTTAGGGCCTCAAAGCATACTTTCCATGCTGAATAATCTGCGGTGCAGGTCAATCGCATAATTATCCGTCATTCCAGCCAGATAATCGCAAACCAATCGCGCGCGCCGAACCGGCGTTGCTTGCTCCGCATCACGCCGCCAAAGATCGGGCAGTGTTTCAGGTTCCGCCATAAACAGATCGAACAACTCACGCAGAATACGCTTCGCTTGCGACCGCATCCGGTTCACTTTGTAGTGCTTATACATCCGCTCATACAGGAATGCTCTTAGCGCCCTTTGATCGCGCTCCAACGCATCCGAAAACGCGACCAATGGCACTGGCATAGAGCGCACGTCTGCTGCGCTTTGCGGTTTATACGCATCAACCCGGCGCTGCGTTTCTGTCACCAGATCATTTATCCAATGCCCGATCAGTCGCCGCACGCCCTCATAGACTGTGCGTTGAGGGTCAAGAAACGGGTGATCCTCCTGCACCGACCTGAAAATATCGCCGACCAGCGGCAGCTCTAGCATATCCTCAATCGTGAACAGTCCCGCCGTGATCCCGTCATCAATATCGTGATTATTGTAAGCAATATCATCCGCCAGCGCCGCAACTTGCGCTTCCGGCCCGGCAAACTGCTCCAACTCTAACTGCTCAAGCCAAGGAAAATCGCGAAAAGCGGCCGGCAAATCATCAATAGAATTGTCCGCCGTGATCAGCGGCCCGTTATGCTTGCACAAACCTTCCAGCATTTCCCAAGTCAGATTCAATCCGTCAAAGTTCGGATATCGCTCTTCCATCTTGGTAACGACGCGGAGGGTCTGCGCATTGTGATCAAACCCCTCATATTGCGCCATACACTCGTCCAGCTGATCCTCACCCGCATGGCCAAACGGCGGGTGGCCCAGATCATGCGCTAAGGCCATCGCCTCCGCTAAATCCTCATCCAGCCCCAAAGTCCGCGCCACAGACCGCGCGATCTGCGCAACTTCCAGCGAATGGGTCAGCCGGGTGCGATAGTGATCCCCCTCATGGGCGACAAAAACCTGCGTTTTTTGCTTTAATCGGCGAAAAGCTGACGCGTGAATGATCCGGTCTCTATCACGCTGAAACGGCGTGCGCGTTGCCGATAGCGGCTCATCAACATACCGCCCGCGGGAGTCTTCCCAACGCGTTGCATACACTGCCCTCTTTTCAGGGATGCTAGTTGTCACTATCTTAGAGGCCATGAGCACTGTCACACTTTCTGAATCGGCAGCCAAACGCATTAATGCGATTCTGGCTAAACAACCGGATAAGTCCTACCTTCGCGTTAGCGTCGAAGGCGGCGGCTGCTCTGGTTTTTCCTACAAATTCGATTTGGACGATAAAGCAAACACTGATGACCTGATTGTGACCCGTGACGGCGTCAGCGTCCTGATCGACGAAATGAGCCTTGAATTCATGTCCGGCTCAGAAATCGACTTCAGCACCGAACTCATCGGCGCCGCATTCAAGATCAATAACCCGAACGCCACGGCTGGGTGTGGGTGCGGCACGAGTTTTAGTGTTTAGGGACGATTAGTCAGATTAAGCACTGTTTTAGAAAATACTAACGAATAATGCGCAGTTCATACTTGGCTTCTATTAGCCTAAGGAACGCATCATTTATCGAACGCGACATTTGATGGGTTTGTGATTTGCTACCCGTATCGACTGCTCTAGCAGCTGAACCGCCCCGGGTTTGCCGGAGGCTCCTTTTCTTGAGAGAGTGGAGCCATGACGATAAAAAAGCAAAGACCAAGATACGCGCCGGAGGTGCGCGAGCGCGCGGTTCGGATGGTGGA
>JAQWGO010000146.1 GCA_029238175.1 Henriciella sp.
CGGCAGATATGTACGCGGATTTGAGGCAATCTCTTCTGGCGTACCCACGAGATCAGCGAATTCTGAGAACCCACCAATACCGCCACCAGTTGTATCGGTTTTAACGTAACGCACACCGACATTACCTGATAGCGCTTGACCGTTATCAAACTCGTTTCCGAAGTTCAGCATACCGTAAAAGTTCGTGGTCTTTTCGTTCACGAGCCCGTCAATACCACGGCCAGCATAGTCAATCACACCATTCTGTCGAAGAGGAATCCAGTCACCAATTTGAGTGTTTCCATCAGCATTCGTAGATACGTTAAGAAGCGGCTCATTGATGAGTGAGTTTACGAACGCATCGTAATCCTGCAGTTGCGCCCGATCTGGAAAGACTACTGAAGTGGTGTCGCCTTGGAAGACGCCGCCGCGTTGGAAGTCACCAAAATCAAACACTTCGAACGCTGAAGCATCTTGGCGGTTCGAATATGGCAAATAGCCACCAGCCCATGGCGGCGCGATGCCACCCCAGTTCAACCCAGCGCTACGATTCTGCTGTTCACGCTCAGACATACGAGCGCCAAACTTTACAGAGTCGAACCAACCATCATTGTCAAACTCGTACTCGGCATCGGCACGAAGAGCCAATAAGTCACCCGTATTGTCTTCGAACTGATCAGCAGCATAAAGCAAAAACGCCGTTGCTGGATCAGCCAGAGACGTCGCGGGCGCTGTGCCTGTACCACCACGAGGCACCCATGACTGGAGCTCCATTTCTGGTGTCACGAACAGACCGATTTCAGGGTTCTCAGGGTCAGAGAAGTTGAACGAATAATCAGCAAAGTGATTACCACCAGCCCAAAGACGATCTAGCGTTGCTTCGGCTTCGGTATAATGTGCGTCGAACTCTAAGAACAATTGATCAGTTGCGCGCCATTTGAAGTTTGCACTGATATCCTGCGTCACCGAATCACGTTGCTCATAAACCGCGAGTGACTGGAACGGTGTACCCAACGTACCATTCGTTCCGAGCCAATCTCTTAAACCATTTGAGACTACACCTGACTCGAATAAACCACCAGTGATCGGAATGAGTGTCTCACAAACACCGATACCACCATTCGCCGCTTCACCTGCACCGTTACACCGAGGAATTCCATCAGATGTAAAAGGGCGGATGCTATCGACGCCTAGAATTTCCCAACTCGCCCAAGATTCGGCATCTGTGAAAAATTCAAACGTACGCTCATCTGATTGAGTGGAGTTTTCGACGCGTGTGCCTTTAATAGTGAGCTCTTGATTACCATCTGGAGAACGCCACTGACCCGCAAGATAGTAGCTGTCGCGTTCGCGCTGGAACTCAACGTCGCGAGCCTGGAAACCACCCGGAAGGGCAATGGTTGAACCATTGTCAGGGTTCGTTGCCGCCAAAAGCGGGCCATACTGGAAGCCATGGACCGCTGACTTCAACTCTGAAGTAGAGAAAGAACCGAGGAGACCAAACTCACCCGCGTCAGTATCCCAACGATCGCCAAGGATGGCGCTGAACCCTGGGCTCCACTCTTCTGCGAGGTCTGTGTAAGTGCCGTCGGCAACAATAACGGCAACACGGCCATCACGGTCAAATGGCTCAAGTGTACGAAGGTTCACATTGCCTGAGATACCGCCTTCGATCATGTCGGCTGATTGGTTCTTGTAAACGTCTACGCCGCCAATAAGCTCTGGCGGGATACTTGCCCACTCAAGTGCGCGTCCACCATTTGCGGAGAAAGCGTCGCGTCCGTTAAACTCAGAGCGAACGTATTGAAGACCACGGATGATGTTGCCTGAACCTTCAGGAGACGGGAAGTCACCATCGCTACCACCAAGCTCAAAGCGCTGCACAACGACGCCCGGAATACGGGCTAGCGCTTCAGCCACAGAAAGGTCTGGAAGTGAAGACACATCGGATGCGCTAATCGAGTCCACAAATGTGTCAGAGTCGCGCTTTAGGTTACGTGCGGTTTGAAGCGCGCCGCGAACACCTGTTACTTTAATCGTGTCAAGTACAGCTTCGTCATCTTCCGCGACTGCTGTTGTGCCCGTCGTAACTGGCTCGTCCACTGTGTCTTCTTGAGCCATAGCGCCCGGTACACATAACGCGGCAACAAGTGCCGTCGTTCCTAGTAATGAAAGCTTGTTAGCCCCCCTGCCGGTGGTTCTTCTAATCGAACTCATGGTATTCCTCCCTAAACTTGAAATCCATATAATTTTCTTGCCTTTAACGCGCCTCGACTAGGCTTTTTGGTTTGATTGAGGCTTCATTGGCGATCTGGACAATTGTGCGTTCTCTATAAGACTGCATCTAATTTGCCATCACTCCCACGAAATCTCATAAAGCCCCTTCATCCCTAATCGATTTGCACTAATTGATAGCGCTAACATGGAATATTTGTTATGAAAAGAGTTGCTAGCCGGGAGCGTCGATACCTTTGGACCAAGTAAAGCGAATTTGCATTCTGGGTGGCGGCACCGCCGGTTGGATGACAGCGGCAGCATTATCCAATAAATTCAAGGGCCTTGGCTTTGAAATCACGCTAATCGAATCCAATGAAATCGGAACAGTTGGCGTAGGTGAGGCAACTCTGCCACACATACGATTTTTCAACAGTGCGCTCGGGCTTGACGAAAAATTCGTTATGAAATCAACCAATGCCACTTTCAAACTGGGAATCGAGTTCTGTGACTGGGGTAAGATTGGCGACAGCTATATTCATCCCTTTGGGGACTATGGCTTACCGATGCCTGATACCGAATTTCATCAGCTTTGGCTTCGCGAGAAAGCCGAAAGAGGCGCGCCGCGTTTGGACGAATACTCTTATTCGGTCATGGCGGCAGAGAAAGGCAAGTTCCACTTCCCGGGCGACGACACGACTCAAATCGGTTCGAATTTCGGCTATGCATATCAGTTCGATTCCAGCCTCTACGCTAAGCTGCTGCGAAGCTACTCAGAGAATAATCATGTGCGGCGCATCGAAGGAAAAGTGGTCGAAACACATCTAAATGCTGAATCTGGGTATGTGAAATCACTCTCCCTTGAGAATGGCGCACAGATTGAAGCGGACATTTTTGTGGATTGCTCCGGCTTTCGCGGCGTTCTTATCGAGCAGGCTTTAGAAACCGGATACGAAGACTGGTCGCGCTGGTTACCCTGTAATCGCGCCTATGCGGTGCAAAGTGAATCGCGCGGCGAGCTACTACCCTACACGCGTGCAACGGCGCGCAAAGCCGGGTGGCAGTGGCGTATACCGCTCCAGCATCGGACTGGGAATGGACATGTCTATTGTAGTGATTTCATCTCTGATGAAGATGCATTGCATCAATTGATGAGTACACTGGAGGGCCCTGCCCTTACAGACCCCAAGAAGCTGTTCTTCAAAACGGGTCGCCGGAATGCCTTTTGGTCTAAGAATGTGGTCGCCATTGGCCTGTCAGCTGGGTTTCTTGAGCCACTTGAATCGACATCGATTCACTTGATACAAGAGGGAATAACTAATCTTGTAGAGCTGTTCCCAAGCGGCGAAATTGATGAGTATGATATCCGCGAATATAATGATCGAATGGAGTTGAATTTTGATCGCGTTCGGGACTTCTTATTGTTGCACTATGTGGCGACACAAAGAGATGACAGCGAAATGTGGCGGTATTTCAGAAACTTAGAGCTACCTGAATCGCTGACTGAGAAGATGGAGGCCTGGCAGAAGCGGGGCTATGTCATACCTTATGAGCATGGCGTCTTTCTGCCACCGAGTTGGATATCTGTGATGCTGGGACAAAACTTGGAACCCAAATCTTTTGATCAACGGGTCAACAAAATCCCGCAAGAAGAGCTTTCCAACTTACTGCGGTCCATACATACCCAAACTCACCAAAAAATTCATCAGGCACCCGCGCACGCGGCATTCCTCGCCGAATATGTAAAAGGCGTGCACGTCGCTCAAGATAACGCGGCGGGCAGCTAAGAATGACGGTCAGCGGCCCTGCTCAGGATAAAGACTTCACCATCGTCATATATGGCGGTTGCTTGGCAGGTTACGCGGCGCGCGCGGCACTCAGCCGGAGCCTTAGCCCGCAGCACATGATCATCCATATTGCCCCGAATGAGACACCCGCCTGCGCAGCGCTGTATGGCAATTCAACTGGGCCTAGCGGATATGAATTCTTTCGCGCGGTCGGACTAGAAGAACCCGACCTCGTTACAAGAACAAACACATCATTCTCGTTTGGAACACTTTTCCAAAATTGGCCAAGCCGTTCAAGGCAATGGGTTCAATGCTTCGTCCCACCCTTCACCGGCGTGCAAGACTTGGCATTCGACAGCGTCGTGAACTTTCACGGCGGGAATTTACAAAGCTACCTGATCTCCGCGCAGGCAGCGCTCGCGGGAAAGTTTGCGCACCCACCCGGCGACCCAAAAAACCCTCTTTCACGTGCAGAATACGGCTACAATTTCGCCGTCGACGACATCACCACAACTATTCGATCCAAAAGCACCGCTAGCAATGTCGAACATATCAGCGGCCAGTTGCAGGGGGTCGCGGCGACGAATGGGGTAATCAACCACATTACGCTTACGAGCGGGCGCTCTGTTGCAGGCGATCTCTTCATTGATGCAAGCGGCACTGAAAGAGCGTTGATGGAGCCATTGCAGGCCGAATTCATCGCTCAGCGGTCTCTTCGAGCCTCAACAGCGCGATCGGACACGCCGCAACTTGGCGCGCCATGTAAAGTGGTCACTGCGGATGATTTTGGTTGGTATTCGGTATCACCGCTGCAAGGGTATAATTCGCTGCTTCGCGTTACAGGAGCTGGCGAAGCCTCTCCAGCTCTGCCGCCGGGCTTCGCAAAATATGAGAGCCAGTTCGATTTTCAAACCGGCACCCTTAAAAAGGCTTGGATTGGCAATTGTGTTGCGCTTGGAAATTCAGCTTCTGTGTTTGAGCCTTTGACCCCTGCTCCAATGACCCTTCTTCAACGCAGCCTGAAAGCGCTTACTGAACTCATGCCTTCTTCGTCTAACATGGAGGTGGAAGCTAAAGAGTTTAATCGATTGCATGATGAGGACACACAGAACGCATCCAGTTTTCATCGTGCGCACTTTTTATGCGAAAACGCGCCAGAGACCGCTTATTGGCAAGGCGCTTCTGACACGCCTATTTGCCCGCGGCTTCGCCGCAAAATCACGCAATTCGACAGTCGCGGCCTAGTCGTTCAATATGATTATGAACCCTTCAATACGGAAGACTGGGCGATCCTGCACTATGGCATGGGTCGCAGGCCAAGGCGCGGCGATGTAAGGCTTCAGGCGATGGATGGAAGCGAACGCATTCTCGACACGATGAGCAGCGCCATCTCGTCACTTGTCTCAAGGATGCCGCCGCATCATCAATACCTGATGAAATTCAAAGAATATCTAGAAAAGAAACAGAATGACTACGCCAGATAAAAGTAACATACGCGACATCGTTATTGTTGGCGGCGGATCGGCCGGATGGATGACGGCTGCGGCCTTGTCGAGCCTATTGCCCCCACATTCGGTCAAAATCACTTTGATTGAGTCGGACCAAATTGGCACGATTGGCGTCGGCGAAGCGACCATCCCCGACATTATTAACTTCAACGCCATGCTTGGCATACAGGAAGCTGACTTCCTGCGCGCCACAAGCGGTACATTCAAACTGGGTATTGAGTTTGTGAACTGGGGACGTTTGGGCGAATCTTACTTTCACCCCTTCGGCACCCACGGCGTGGATATGCAGGGCATAGATTTCCACCAATTTTGGTTACGCTATCGCCAAGCCAACCCAAACAGCGTGATTGAAGATTTTAGCCTAAGCGCGATCGCGTCCAAAAACTTCAAGTTTGCGTTTCCGCAAAACGACCCACGGTCAGTGCTTTCGCAGCTTCGTTATGCCTACCATTTTGATGCCACCGCTTATGCAAAATTCCTCAGAAACTATGCCGAACAACGCGGTGTGCATCGCCTTGAGGGTAAGGTTGTTGACGTTCAACTGAATGCTGAAAACGGCTTCATCGACAGTGTTAAACTAGAGAGCGGGGAAGCCGTTGCCGGAGACTTATTCTTTGACTGCTCAGGGTTCCGGGCGCTGTTGATCGGCCAATCTCTAGATGTCGAATTTCGCGATTGGGCGCACTGGCTACCTTGCGATAGCGCTCAAACGGTTGCTTGCGAACGAACCGGTGAACTGTTGCCCTATACACGCTCAACGGCGAAGGAAGCTGGGTGGCAATGGCGTATCCCAACCCAACACCGAACGGGCAATGGGCACATATTTTCAAGCGCTTTCATGACCGACGATGACGCAATTGAAAGTCTTTTGGGTGACCTGGACGGTGAACCGATTGGAACACCACGTAAGATTAAATTCCGAACGGGGCACCGCGACAAGTTTTGGGAAAAGAACTGTATCGCGATTGGGCTTTCAGGAGGCTTCCTTGAGCCACTTGAATCAACCTCGCTCTACTTGATTCAAGAAGGCATAAGTAAGTTTATCTCTTTGTTCCCAAGCGGTGATATGCCGATAACCGTTCGCGATGAATACAACCGGCAGATCGTGCAGAAGTTTGAGCAAGTGCGCGATTTCATCATCCTGCATTACAAAGCAACTGAACGCGATGACAGCCCCTTTTGGGATTATTGCCGAACGATGGATATCCCTGAATCCTTGGCACAAAAGATTGAACTCTTCCGCGAGGCCGGACGGGTCTTTCGTTATGAAGATGAGTTATTTTCGAAGCCGAGCTGGATTGCTGTACTACTTGGCCAGAACGTAACCCCAAAGTCGATTGACCCAATCGTCAGCAACTTAACAGAAGCTGAGATTGTAAGGAGCTTAGGCTCCATGCAGTCAGCAATGATTGGTGCAACATCAAAAATGCAAACGCATGAAGCGTTATTAAGAAAATACGCGTGGGCAGGCGAGCCTGCTCAAGGTTGATAGGATAAATGTTATGCAAGATTTAGGCATCAAAGAGATTGTGATTGTCGGCGGTGGAACAGCCGGCTGGATGGCCGCGTCAGCGCTTTCAATCCTATTGCGCGACCCAAGCGTTCGTATACGCCTTGTTGAGTCCGAAGAGATCGGAACTGTCGGCGTTGGCGAGGCAACAATCCCCCATATCCGATACTTCAATCAATTGCTTGGCTTGAACGAGAATGACTTTCTCAGAAAGACCAATGCGACTTTCAAACTGGGCATTGAATTCGCAAACTGGGGACAAGTTGGCGAAAGCTATTTCCACTCTTTCAGCCCTTATGGCTACAATATGGATGGCATCCATTTCCATCACTTCTGGCTGCGCCATTTGAAAAAGGAAGGCGCCGCCCCGATTGACGCCTACAACCTGCAAAGCCTTGCTGCGCGAGAGAATAAATTCACGCACCCGAAGCCAAATGCCAAAGGCTCTCCGCTCGCGTCAATCGAGTATGCTTACCAATTTGATGCCAGCCTATATGCCAAGTACATGCGCGGTGTTGCGGAATCACGCGGCGTTCAACGCATCGAAGGCAAAGTTGTAAACGTCAACCAACGTGCAGAAGACGGCTTTATAGAAAGTGTACAGCTTGAGAATGGTGACATTATTGAGGGCGAGCTCTTCATCGATTGCTCGGGCTTTAGAGGATTGCTGATCGAGCAAACGCTTGAAACAGGTTACACAGATTGGTCGCACTACCTTCCATGTGACAGAGCCGTTGCCCAGGCCTGCGAATCCGCTGGACCGCCTGAACCATATACGCGTGCAACCGCGCACAGTGCGGGCTGGCAATGGCGCATTCCACTACAGAACCGTATCGGTAACGGACACGTCTATTGCAGCGAATACATCTCTGATGATGAAGCCTATGCGCAGCTTGCGAAAGGGATGGATGGCAAGCCAAGAAACGATCCGAAATTCCTGCGATTCAAAACCGGCATCCGGAAAAAAGCATGGAACAAGAATGTTGTTTCACTGGGGCTTTCGGCAGGCTTTCTTGAGCCGCTCGAGTCGACATCAATTCATCTCATTCAAACAGCTGTTGCTAGGCTGATGACGAACTTCCCGGACAAATTGTTCAACGAACGTGACATTGAATATTACAACCAAAGAACGCTTGCCGAGTTCGAGCAAGTCAGAGACTTCTTGATACTGCACTATTGCGCAACGCAACGTGATGACAGCCCGTTCTGGAACTATTGCCGGACAATGGAGCTACCTGACGCGCTGCAGCAGCGGATTGAAATTTATTTGGAAAATGGCCGCCTCTACCGACACGATAACGAGTTGTTTAGTGAGAATAGCTGGTTTGCAGTCTTTGAAGGTCAGAACTATCGCCCGAAACGATACCATCCGATTATCAACTATCTATCGGATGAGAAGCTTGATGAACGCATGGCAGAAATTCGGCGCGCCACAAGCAAGTGTATGGACGCATATGAAGACCATAGCCAATACCTTCACAAATTAGTTCGAAGCGCGTAGAATGTATCAACACAAACACGTTCGATAATCCCAGAGGCTAATAAGATGAAAAAAACAAATACACGAATCCTCCCTGTCTTCGCCATGATCTCTCTTAGTATCTGTGCGCTCCCTTTGGCATCTTT
>JAQWGO010000163.1 GCA_029238175.1 Henriciella sp.
ACCGACCAAAGCTGCCGCCGTTCGGGCCGGGGTCCCCGCAACAAACTGTTCAAGCAGTCGATTTGTCTGAAAATGTGAAAGTTTTGAGTGCTTTAGACGCATGAGATAAGCCTAATCCGCTAAATCTCATAGGTCAGCCCCAGATAATTTCGCAAGCTCGCTCTACGGTTGCTTGCTCTTGAATTGCGAACACTCCTAACCCTTAATCGTCAAGGGTGGGACTGAGATAGGAGGTGGTCGATTGAAATCGTCCATAAAGCTCTCGCTGATTGCTGCTAGGTCCAGAAATGGGGCGATTGGCAAAGACGGCAACCTGCCATGGCGGTTGGCTGAGGACCTTGCGTTCTTTAAGTCAGCAACGCTTGGTCACCCAATAATTATGGGCCGTAAAACGTGGGAAAGCTTGCCGCGCAGGCCGCTTCCGGGCCGTGAGAATATCATCCTAAGTCGTGACTGGTCTTATCAAGCTAAAGGCGCGCGGGTTTATACGGCCATGCGCCCTGCGATTGAGGCGGGTAAAGCCTTGGCGCGTGCTGAAAACAAGCGCGAAGTCTTCGTTGTAGGGGGCGAAGCGATTTATGCTGCGACGCTGCCGCACGCCGATATGATTTACATCACTGAAGTCGATACCGTGATTGAGGGTGACGCGTTTTTCCCGCAATTCGACGAGAGCAAGTTTGACGAAGTCACTTCGCGCTCCGTTGCTGCTGATGAGCATAATGAGCATGCTTTCCAGCTTCGCGTTCTAAAGCGTAAAAAGTAAGTGCAGTCTGTGCCACGAATTGGACATAGCCGCCATTAAGGTTGCGAGTATGCATTCGATTCGCCTCATCATACTTTTCCTTTCGCTTTTGAGTGTCATGGGATTTGTGGTTGAGGGTCCCCGCGGAGGTGGGGGTGATGCCCTCGATCATTTGGAAAAGGCGCCGCGTTGGGCGCTTTCTACGGGTAGCTTGGTCGACACTCAGGCGCGTGGCTTGGGTGGCGGATTAGAATATTCCATTGATGATAGTCTGTGCGGGCTTCGTTTCATCGATGCGTCCACCTGAGATGACGTTAAAGAGGTTGTCGTAGAAGCTTTTGCGGAGTGGGCTTCAGGTCATCCGGCGCTGAACTTTGTGGATGTTTCAGACAGTGTACCAGCTGCGTTTCCGTTGGCTGCAACACGAGAGCAGGAGCAAGGGGCGGAGATTGATATCTTTGCGGCCACGGGGCGCTATTTCCCGCCTTTCCAGAACGCAGCGATGAATGGGTATACGATTTTTTATGAAGGTGACGCGCAAGCGATCACGCTGACGAATGGTCAAGTGTTGCCGAATGTAAGTGCGATTCAAAGCGCGGATATCAGGCTTAATGCGGATCGATGTTATTATATCGATCCCCAGCAAGGGCGACCCAATTGTGTCCACTTTCCATCGCTTTTGCTGCACGAAGTAGGGCATGCAATCGGGCTGGGTCACCCTGAGGAAAATCCGCACTTGAATTTGAACGTTGATGCTGGGCCTGATGGAGGTAGTTCGATCGACTGCCGCGCGCCTTATGCGGGCCTGCGGACTGATCAGGCGATCAATGGCGCTGCGGTTATGATTGGTAGAGATGTGCAAGGCCCCGGTCGATGGGCGCGGGGTTTGACGCAAGACGATGCGCTGGCACGAGACGCGCTTTACCCGCATTGCGGCATACAGAAGCGGGAACGCTTTTCTGAACAATGGGGTGCCCATGTGATCTCTGAAAACGGAATCGAAGGACGTGCAAGATTCGAAGTTACATCAGAGGTGGCAACCAAAAATGCTCTGGCGCAGTGTCGAAACGCTGGTGGAGTGCGGTGCGATGTTGTCGCGTCTTTCTCTGGATGTTTTGCATTGGCAGAGGGTGTTGACGCCGCAGCGGGATATTCCACCGCGCCCAGATCCGATCATGCGCGCGCAAAAGCGGTGCTGGAATGTCAGGATGTGGCGGGTGCCAATGCCAATACGTGCCGTATCGTTACCGATTATTGTGCCTTTGAGTGAGGCCTTGCCTGCCGCCAAGTTGAAGTGCAGGTTAGCGTTTGATTTGGGAGGCCATAATGGAATTTGAAACAGTCGCTGAAGGTTTGCGCTTTCCAGAGGGGCCAGTCTGGATGCAGGACGGCTCAATCATTCTCGTTGAGATTGCGCGCGGAACGGTCACCCGTATCTGGGGCGATGGAAAAAGTGAGGTTATCGCAACACCTGGAGGCGGGCCAAATGGTGCAGCGATCGGGCCGGATGGCGCGCTTTGGATTTGTAATAATGGCGGCTTCAAATACCATGAGCGGGCTGGCCTACTCGTGCCGGGTGCCTGCCCTGACGACTATTCTGGCGGGCGGATTGAGCGTGTCGATCTTTCAACAGGCAAAGTTGAACGGGTTCTGGATACGGTCGAGGGGTACCCTTTGAAAGGGCCTAACGATTTGGTCTTCGACAAGGATGGCAACTTATACTTCACCGATCACGGAAAAACCTATCCGCGTCACCGCGATTTTGGTGGCCTATTCTTCTTGGCCAATGGTGCCAGCCAAGCCGTCGAATTGGATCATCATCATACTTCCCCTAACGGGGTAGGGCTCTCGCCTGACGAGAAAACTGTTTACATGGCCGATACGATGACGGCGCGATTATGGGCATTCGATCTCTCCGCACCTGGTGAAATCGTGCCGGCGAGCGCGTTCAACAAAGGCCGGGTTGTGGCGACCATGCCTGACTTACAGTATTTTGACAGCTTGGCTGTGGCCGCATCTGGGAATGTTACAGTCGCGACAATCTCCAATGGTGGCATAACAACAATCACGCCTGATGGCGCTCATTCGCATGTCGCGCTGCCAGATCCGTTTGTAACGAATATCTGCTATGGCGGCGAAGACATGCAGGACGCTTGGATGACGTTATCTGGAACCGGAAAACTTGTGAAAACAAGGTGGCCTGAAGCTGGTTTGAAACTGAATTACTATGCTTAAGTCTGCGGGTTCGTTCGGTTGGCGTGTTGTCTGTAAAATGGTGCACCCAGCAGGATTCGAACCTGCGACCTTCGCCTTCGGAGGGCGACACTCTATCCAGCTGAGCTATGGGTGCGTTAGAAGCGTCTTACGGTAAGCTACTCTCTGATGCAATTAGCTCTGTGATAGTAATGTCGCGTTTATCAGCGGCTTCTTATAAGATGATGTTGAAACTGACTTGGAGACGCAGAATGATCATGCGCACTGGAATTCTAATGACGAGCGCTGCGGCGATAGCCGTCCTGCTCGGGGCTTGTAGTGACGCTGCTGAGGCGCCGAGCAAAGTAAGCGATGAGAAAACTCTAACGGTTGATGCTGAGCAGGCGCGCGTCACAAGAGTAACCAAAGACGAAATCACAGCGAACTTCGAGGAGGCGCTTGAGTTGGCGAACGCGACGACTGGAACGGGAGAACCGGCGCTGTGGACGCTCGCGGATGATGACACCACGATTTATCTCTTCGGCACTGTGCATCTGCTTCGCCCGGAATTGGAGTGGCGCAGCGATCGTTTTGAAACGGCTTTTAATGCCGCCGATAAGATCGTGTTTGAAGTTGATATGAAAAGTGAGGAAGCTCAAAAATCCCTCATGACCGATTTTATGGCGCGCGGTATGTTTCAGGATGGGCGCAATCTGCGCGGTGTGTTGAACGAGGATGACGAGGCTGTTATCAGCGCGGCGTTTGATAGTGCAGGCGTCCCGTTAGATGCCATGAACGCTTTCGAACCTTGGATGGCGTCTGTGAATTTGGGCGTGATGCAGCTTATGAAAGATGGTTTCGACCCGTCGTCAGGCGTCGAGGAGGTTATTGGGGCTGAGGCGGCTGCGAACGGAAAGTCTTTTGGGTATCTTGAGACAATCAGCCAGCAGGCCGATGCGTTTGACCTGATGCCTGAGGATGAGCAGATTACCATGCTTTATGAAACGGCGCTTATGCTGGGCGAGTCCTCACAAATGCTAGATGTTTTGGTCGGTGAGTGGGCTGATGGTGATGTGGCTGGAATAGCGTCTTTGGTCGCCAGCCCTGATGGGGTCGGGTTCACCGATGCGGCTTATGAAGCGCTTTTAACTGACCGCAACAAAAAATGGGTGCCGCAAATTGAAGATATGCTTGATGAACCTGGCACGACATTTATCGCCGTTGGAGCCGGGCATTTAGCTGGACCTGATAGTGTCGTTAAGATGCTGCGCGACAAAGGGTATGAGATTACAGGGCCATAGGCGCTGCTAAGGCTCGTTTCCTTCCCAATCGACAATCCACTCTTCGATCTGTTCGGCGTCGTCCGGATCGAAGAGCGTGTCTTCGCTAAGCGTGCGGCCCATAATCGATGCGTTCTGACGATGAACCAGGTCGCGGTCATTGCTGATGAGATGGTGCCAATCAGGAAGGCGTCGGCCTTCATGGATAAGGCGATAAGAGCAGGATTTTGGCATCCAGCGTAGCTCTGAGACATCCTTCGGGGTTAAGATAACGCAATCTGGGATGATTTTTTTGCGATTGTCATAATCACTGCACCGGCATGTTTCCGCATCGAGTAATTTACAATGCAGGCGCGTCAGCGCGATGTCGCCTGTGTCCTCGTCTTCGAGTTTAATCAGGCAGCACTTCGCGCAACCATCACAGAGTGATTCCCATTCGTCGGGATTCATCTGCTCGAGGCGTTTGGTTTCCCAAAATGGCTTAGTATCATCGGTCATTAGGCTGGTTTGCCATCACCGATAGACCAGTTGAATGGCATGACCTCGACGCGGTCAAATAGCCCTGCGACGGCGTATGGATCATTGGCCGCCCAATTGCGAGCCTCGGATAGAGTGTCAAAACTGATCACGAAGGTTGAGCCTGCCATAGTTGTGCCATCGTCTAGGAAAACCGGCCCGGCCATGGCGATCTTGTCCTTAAACCCTACAGCCCATTCCAAGTGAGCCTGACGTGTAGCCATGCGTAGATCGAGGCTGTCTGTCTTGTCGCGGGCGTTTACGATGAATAGTGGCATAAGGCTCTCCGATAGATATTTAACTGCGAATAACTATCAGGGTTGGGAATGCAAAGCTCTAATAGCTGGGAGTAGGGGTGCTTTCCAAGCTGAACTCTAAGTCTTTGATCCGATCAGCGGCTTCAGGACGTGTCATTGAGTAGACCATTTTGTCAGCCCATCGACCGCCAGCTAGACGTTCGTAATTGCGCAAACGGGCTTCGAAAACCGGCTTGATGGCCTCTAATTGCTCCATCATGAATTCATTCTCTGGATTGATGCTCCATTCAATTCGCTTTGCGCCCCAATCCAAGGCGCGTTTCATCAAAGCCAATTGTGCCGACTGAAAAAAGTGTGGTTTGAATAAGTCTGGAGCGAACCAGGCAATGGCGATGCGGGTGCGGCGGTGCTGGCGGTTGGTGTCAGTATAGCCGGCGATGCCTAAAAATTGATCGGTCTCTTTCGAATAAAGAACAAATGTTGTGTAGATGTTGGCCTCATGCGCCTTCAGCATGAAGTCGAAATATTGCTCGAAGCTGGTGCCGCCCTTAAGCGCAGGCATCCATCTCCATACAGCGTCTTCAATGCCGGATGAAAGAATCAGGTCCCGGTGCGAGGCATCAAGCGGGACAAACCGCAGTGCAGCGGTTTCCAGACCGGGATCTTCTAGCTTTATTGCACAGGGCCGTTTTGACATTCTAGCAAGGTACTCGACATCGTTGAAGAGTTCGAGTCCTTGCTTAGAATATTTCAATCTACAGTTTTATGCGCTAGCCGAAAACCAAGTGGGAAGTTTGAATTCCATGCCCAGATCGCTTGCAACTTGCTCATGTGCGATATGACCGTCCGCAACTGTCATGCCTTCCGCAAGGTGCGCGTTAGTCTTTACTGCCTCGCGGCCGCCTTTGTTCGCAATCTCAAGAACGAAGGGCAGTGTTGCATTATTTAGAGCATATGTGGACGTTCGGGGCACTGCGCCCGGCATATTCGCGACGCAATAGTGCAGGATGCCATCAACCTCATAAATCGGGTCTTCGTGTGTGGTCGCATGGCTGGTTTCAAAACACCCGCCTTGGTCAATCGCGATATCAACGAGAACGGCGCCGGGCTGCATATGTTTCAGCTGCGCTTTGGTGACCAGTTTCGGAGCTGATGCGCCGGGGATAAGGACGGCGCCAATGACCAAGTCGGCTTCGCGCACTGCCGCATCCAATGACGCTTTTGTAGAGTACATGGTTTTTACTGCGCCGTTGAATTGTGCGTCCAGTTCAGCAAGCCGGGCATTGTTACGATCAAAGATCGTTACGTCAGCACGCATTCCAACCGCGATTTCCGCAGCATTTGAGCCGGAAACGCCGCCGCCAATGATCACGACTTTTGCTGGCATCACACCAGGAACGCCGCCTAATAGTACGCCGCGGCCGCGTTTTGTCTTCATCAATGCCCATGCCGCGACTTGCATTGCCATGCGGCCAGCTACTTGGCTCATCGGGGTGAGTAGAGGCAGACGACCATTGCGGTCGGTAACGGTTTCATAGGCTATGGCCAAGCAACCACTATCGATCAGACCTTTGGCTTGGACTGGGTCTGGTGCCAAGTGCAGGTAGGTAAACAGGGTATGATGTGGCTTTAGCCGCGCGGTTTCCTCGGGCTGAGGCTCTTTGACTTTTACGATCAACTCAGCGGCTTCGAAGACGGCGTCTGCGTCTGCAACGATCTGCGCGCCAACATCGGTATAAAAGTCGTCGCTGAAGCCAGATCCGATGCCTGCATCCTTTTGGACAAACACTTCGTGCCCGGCGCGGACAAGTTCACTGACGCTTTCGGGCGTCAGTCCGACGCGTGATTCTTGTTTTTTGATTTCTGTAGGTACACCGATGCGCATAAGCGTCTCCCAATCTGTTTGATGGTAGAATACGCCAATAACTTTGAACTATCTCGTCAATTTGTTTGATAATATTCTATATTTCGGGAAATATTCCTGATATCGTCGTAATTATGAGCATTTCAGATCAAGATCGAAAAATACTTAAAGAGCTTTCTGCCGACGCGAAGCTGTCTCATGCAGAGATTGGGGAGCGTGTTGGTCTCTCAACCTCGTCGGTGCATCGCCGCGTTCGCGCAATGGAGGCTGACGGTGTCATTCAAGGCTACGGTGTCCGGATTAGCGAAGCTGCGCTCGACCGTTCTGCGAGCATTTTTGTGCAAGTTACGCTCAAGCGACAACAGGACGACCAGTTGAAGGCGTTTGAGCGCGCGGTTGAGGCGTCAGAGGATATCGCGGCTTGTTATTTGATGACGGGTGAAGCCGATTATTTGCTTCGGGTCGCTGTAAAAGACACAACAGATTACGAGCGTGTCCATAGCGAAGTTCTGACTCGATTGCCGAATGTAGAACGCGTCATTTCCCAATTTGCGATTAGAGCCGTTTGTCAGAGAAATTTTTTGAGCGAAGCCTAGCTATTGCGCAACGAGTATCCAGCAGAACGCACCGTTCGAATGGGGTTGTCTCCGCCTTCGCTCATCAGGGCTTTACGCAGGCGACCAATATGCACGTCGACGGTGCGGGCCTCTACATAGACATCAGATCCCCATACGCCATCTAGAAGCTGTTCTCGCGAGAACACGCGGCCCGGATGCTGCGCAAAATATTCCAATAGACGAAACTCGGTCGGTCCGAGATGTATTTGGACGCCTGCGCGCATGACGCTGTGGGTCGCCCGATCGATTTCAATGTCGCCAATACGGATTTTGTCATCCATGAGCGCGGGGCGGATACGGCGCAGGACAGCCTTCACGCGCGCCATTAATTCATTCGTGGAAAAGGGTTTGGTGACGTAATCGTCAGCGCCTGTTTCCAAACCGCGAATGCGGTCTGCTTCCTCAGTCTTTGCGGTTAGCATAATAATCGGAAGGTTCGCGGTTTCCTGCCGCGTTCGGACGCGCCGACAAATCTCAATCCCAGAGATTTTCGGGAGCATCCAGTCTAGTAACATGAGGTCGGGAATGCGTTCATCGATAAGAAGCATGGCTTCGTCGCCATCACTTGCGACGGCCGTTTCATAGCCTTCTGCCTCAAGATTGTAGCGCAGCAGCTCCGACACTGATTTCTCATCTTCGGCGATTACGATAAAGGGTTTCATGATCAGGCTTCCTTTAACTCGCTGAGTGGGTCTACCGCGCCTGATTTACAGAATGCGATCGCCAACTGTGGCGGAACGTACAACTTTGGCAAAGGTGGTGCAATGATTGCTGGCCCACTCATAGTATTAAAATGGAATCGGGCAGCTTAGGTGTACAATCGTACTATCGATTGGGTGGGGTAGGCTTAGGTTTTTTGCGTGCAGGCAAAGTCGTTCATGCCGGACGGGGTCCCCATAGAATGCGTCTCCAAGAATTGGATGCCCAATACTTTTCAAATGCAGGCGGAGTTGATGAGACCGCCCGGTGATTGGAGAAAGTTCCAGACGGCTTTTCGAAGTAGTGGTGCAGCGCTCTAAAGCCCGCCAGTGCGTTATCGCCGTTTGTCCATTGGGATCTAAATGCCGAAGAGGGCGCCGATGCGAGAATTTTGCAATCGACTTATCAATCGTGCCTTCATCTGCCGCGATGATCCCTTCAACAAGGGCTTCGTATGTTTTGGTGGTGAGTCGCTTCTCAAAACTCATGGAAAGGCTTCGCTGAGCCGCTTTGGACCGTGCGAAAACCATCACACCTGAAGTATCCATGTCGAGCCGGTGCACAACATAGGCGTCTTCAAATCTCTCAGAAACAATGCTGTGCGCGCAAAACGCTTTTTCCGGGCCAATGCCGGGTACGCTTAATAGGCCAGTGGGTTTGTTAATCGCCACCATATGCGCATCAGCAAGAATAACCTCCACTGCGGATGCGGGCGGTGGAAGGTATGGCGGCGGAACATGCGGTTCTTGGTTCAAGCACTGTCCGCCGCTCGAGGGAGCCAGACGCCAAATGCCGTTCCCTGGCCCTCAACACTTTCCACTGCAAAACCGCCTCTGTGACGTGCCATGATGTGCTTCACAATTGCCAAGCCGAGGCCAGTGCCCTCAATCGCGCCGCCGCGACTTTCGTCAACGCGGTAGAAACGCTCTGCAAGGCGCGGGAGATGTTGTTCGGGAATGCCCTCTCCATTGTCTGTGATGCGTATCCAAAGTGCGGGAACTTCGCTGGAAGCTCTTGGTTCAAGTAGCAGCGCTCTAGATGAGCCTTCGATCTGGCATGATGCGGCCTGGCTCGCTGATGCCATTGTTGGGGATGTTCCAACACGTATCTGAACCTCGCCATTCTTTGGGGTGTATTTAATTGCATTCCCAACCAAGTTTTGGACGACTTGGATGATCTCATCCATATCCGCAACGGCGCGGATTTCATCGTCTGGGCGGTCTAGATGAAGACGGACATTCACATCTTTTGCAATCGGTTCCAATCCAAAGCTTGCGCGCGTTACAATCGCGCCAATTTCTACGATCGTGCTTGGGGTTCGATGCTCACCAAATTCAATACGGGAAAGTGATAGAAGGTCTGATACCAGACGCTTCATTCGTTCGGTCTGTTGGGCCATGATTACCAAGAAGCCGTCCCATGATGCTTTGTCATCCTTGGCCGGGCCGCGCATCGTTTCAATAAATCCTCCGACCGCCGTCAGGGGCGTGCGCAATTCATGGCTCGCATTTGCCAGAAAATCTGCGCGGGCGCGTTCCGCTCTTTTTACGGCCGTCAGATCTTCAAATACGATCATGACACTGCCGGGTT
>JAQWGO010000176.1 GCA_029238175.1 Henriciella sp.
TGGAGCTGGAGATTATTCCAGACAGTTCTATGGGCAGAGCCTTTTACGCTTACCTGTGGGCATTGAGTTAAACGATTTCCCACGCCAATGATGTTTGAAATTGGGGGCAGCGCGTCTGAACTGTTTGCTCCAATCGTCGTGGGATTCTTATGTCCGCTTTTGCGCGCGTTTCAGCCGTTAGTAAGCCTCTATTCGTTATCGATAGTTGCCTTATCACCAATTTGTATCGGCACTCCCCCAGCCTATTCCAGACCTTTAAGTCCATACAATAGAATGTGGTAATAGGATTGCGGTGTGACGTCCGAGGGCTCATTAGCGATATCCGACAAGGGCTTCAAAAGGGCAAGGCGTTGCTTATTGGCCGCGAAAAGCGTGCCGATGAGTATATGCTCTAGGGCCTTAATCTCGAAAATACGCACTGACCCGTCGCCCATGCCCCGGGCCATTAAGTTTGCAAAATTCGCGCTGATCCGGTTCAGACGCGCTTGCATCATTACTTTATCCTTGGTTCCAAGTGCGCCAAGTCGGCTAAGGCGTATCAAAGGATCGAGATTTGAAAATTGCCTCTCTGAAAGGAGGCGCAAAGCCCGCATCAGAATATTAAGCGCTTTCATATCTTCGCTATCAGCGAGCTCAAGAGTGGTTTCAATAAGCTCGCAGCTATGCTCGAAACAGCCATTTATCAAAGCATCCTTGTCGGCAAAATGATAGTATAGCGCTCCGCGTGTGACGCCGAGTTCTGAAGCTACATCGCTAAGGGAAATTCTGCGATAGCCATATGCATTGAGATTACGTGTACCCACGCGCAGAAGCGCTTCGCGCTTCATCGCATTGCGGGTTTTCGCATCAAAAATGCCTTCTAAAGTGGGGCCGCCATCCCGGTTTATTGGACGCGACCAGGGTTTAAGTCCGGGCTGGGCGATGCCTCGTTCGAGCACGTCAAGCAAAGCGAGAGTCTCTGCTTCCTGATCCGGCAGTCGGACACTGCCAAGCCAGCGTGGCAACCAGTGTAGAATATTCAGGATAAAGAAGCAGGAAGCGTGGGCTGATGGCACATTAATCGACCCGTCGCTGCGTCCGCGAAGGAACAGGGCGTAAATACCATGAATTAAGGCCTTATAGCGGGGCTGTGTAAAATCCGTGACTGCGCTAGGCAAAATCGGCAGATCACCCAAAAGGGCCAGCGGGGCACGTTGCCCCATCAATGAGCGAGCATGGGCCTCGATATGGGCGCGCACAAAGGCCAGAAGCGCCGACCGCCCAGTTCCTTCACTTTCCGCCTTTTGAAGAGCCGTTTCGGAAAAGGCCAGCGCCTGATCATAAACTTCCTGGACTAGCCCTTCTTTCGATTGGAAATGATAGCTGATCGAGGTTTTTGAGGTGCCGAGCCGGGCCCCGATATCTTCGAGGCGGGTATCGTCATAGCCGGACTCATTGAACAGCCAGATTGCCTCGTGCAGCAATACGGCACGGCGGTCGGATCTCTCATGTGTGGGGTCGTTTGTGTCATTCATGTCACATCCTTAGCACAGGTCTTTCCAAGATTTGAACCACTTGTATGATTTTGTTGACTTGATTCAAACTTTCTCTAACAGTTCTGTCATCAACAAAAAAATAACATCCTAGGGAGGATTACACATGTCGCTCAAAAAGTCACTCTTGCTATCAAGTGCGGGGCTTCTGGCCGCTGGGATATATGCTGCGCATGCGCAGACCAACGAGCAGCCTGTTCAAGATGAAAGCCTCGTTCAGGATACAATTATTGTCACTGGCTCTAATATTGCGGGCGCTTCTGATTCTGGCGCCATCGCGGTCAGCACCTATAATGATGAATTCTTGGAGTCTCTCGGAGACGTCTCGACTGGGGACCTTTTGGCCAATCTGCCACAAGCTGGCTCGTTTGAGATCAATGATGCCGCCGATGGACCGAATGATGCGCGCGGTGACATTGCAACGGTCAACCTTCGCGGTCTTGGCACGGGTAACACGCTCATTCTATTAAATGGCCGCCGGATTACGGCGCACGGTATTAATCAGGATGTTGGCGCGGTGCCGCGCCAGATTACTAATGTCAACGCATTCCCTGCTGCTGCGATCGATCGGGTGGAAGTTCTGCGGGACGGTGCGTCCGCGCTCTATGGGTCAGATGCAACAGCCGGTGTGGTCAATACAATCCTCTCCGCCGACTTTGATGAAACCCGTTTTACTTTCCGTCAAAGTGCGCTTGAAGGAACAGACTCACAGGATACGCTTTTAGATTTCGCGCATGGGTTCGAGTTTAATCAGGGCAAGACTGACGTACTGGTAGTCGGATCATACTACACGCGCGACGGCTTGTTTGCGTCAGAGCTTGGCCCGCAATTCCAATTCGTCGACAAACGGCTGTTTCTTGGCGACTCACCCTATGCGACGGCCAATACTGACTTCCGAAATACGTCCTCCAGTTCCCCCTTTGGTCAGTTTCAGGCTGGCAGCATAGTCGATGGCGTTTTTCAAGGAGAGCGTGTGCGCCAGAACGGCTCCAATGTTACAAACAATAGCGGTCAATTCCATATTCAGCCATGTGATACTGCTGGGACGCGCGTTGAAGTTGGAGACTTTGGTGAAGGTTGTATGGGGATTGACGATGGCAGCCTACAAACCGCGTTGCGATTCGACTTCAATCTAAACCAGCCCAATAACAGTCTTGGTGAGGGCGTAAATATTGCTGTAGATCCAACGCTCGCAAAGGGACGCCAGTTCATCTCGGATGCAAAAAGACTGAATTTTTACACTTTGGCTGAGCATGACTTTGAGAATGGCCTCGAAGGCTTTGGTGAAGTGCTTTACTATCGCTCAGAGACCGATTCTAATCGCGCAACCCAACCGCTGGATTCCGGTCTCGCGTTTTTGGTCATTCCAAAAGAAAACTATTGGAACCCTTTCGGGGCTGTCGGCTCGCCAAACCGGGTTGCAGATATTAATGCGCCAGATGAAGGTCTTGATGTTCTGCTTCGAAATTGGCGTCCGACTGACCTTGGACCGCGTTTTATTTCAACTGAATCGACAACTTTCCGCGTTTTGGGCGGTTTGCGCGGAGATTGGAACGGCTGGGACTGGGAAAGCGCCCTTGGATATAGTGAGAACGAGACAGAGGATACAGAGTCCAACCGCCTGTCCAAAACCTTGCTCGCGGGCGAGTTAGCCTTAGCAACCCCGGATGCAATAAATCCATTTGGCGGGCCAAATGCCAATAGTCAGGAGCAATGGGATCGGGTTAGGATTTCGACGACTAATGTCGGTAAGACATCGCTGACCACTTTCGACGTGCGCGCGTCCAAGGCCGATTTCATGAAGGGCTGGGCTGGTGATATTGGCGCAGCTTTCAGCTTTGATTATCGCCGCGAGTCTTATGACGAGAATAGAGATCCTCGCCTTGATGGTACGATCACCTTCGATCCTAGCGATGTTAGCGGTCTGTCCGATGTCGTTGGCGTGAGCCCGACACGCGACTCCGACGCTGCGCGCGGTGTCTATTCGCTATCCGGTGAGTTGCTCGTGCCTTTGGTCGCAGCTAGCGAGGGGCCGTTCATCAATGAATGGTTCATGCAGCTGGCTGTGCGTGCGGAACATTTTGATGATATTGGCGAGAGTGCGGTAAAGCCGAAAATCGCTTTGTCTTGGTTCCCGGTTGAGGACATCAACTTCCGCGCTGCCTATTCGCAAGGTTTCCGTGCCCCGAACCTAATCCAGCTCAATCGCGGCGATATTAGCCGTTTGAACCTTGGTCTCGACGACTACTATCGTATTGGTGTGACAGATACAGCTGTCGATACGGGTGACGCTTATCAAGCCAGCATCCGGCAGTCTAATCCGGACTTGGAGAGCGAAGACACTGAAACTTATGTGTTTGGTGTGAATGCGGATCTCGCCGACCGCTTTGGCAAAGACTGGCTGGAAGAGTTACGTTTCAGTGTGGATTACTGGCGTTTCGAACAAACTGACGTGATCGACACATTCGGTGCTCAGGAAGCCCTTGCGCTTGACTTCCTCCTGCGTGGACAAGGGTCATCAAACCCGAATGTCGTTCGGGCTACAGTGACCAGTGACGATCAGGCTGCATTTGACGCTTACAATCTAGCAAACCCCGGGGCGACCCGGACTGCCACCGGGGAAGTTCTGTTCATTCGCGACAATTTCATCAACCTCGATAGTCAGGAAGCTGACGGTATAGACATCGGTGTTTCACTTGGAATTGATGCTGGCCGGTTTGGCGATTTCGACCTGAATTTGGACGCTTCAAGACTGCTAACACTTGATGTTGTTCGAAATGAATTGCTCACCCAGCTTGTGAATGATCCCGCCTTTGCCGGTGACTTTAACGCACTGGCAGTGGACCGTATCAAAGTGAACGGAAACCCCGAGTGGCGCTCAACCGCTTCTCTTCGTTGGCGCAATGGGGATTGGGGTGCCGGGGTATCTGCGCGTTATGTCAGTGGGTTTGAGGATACATCAGCCGACCCGGATATTGACGGAGATGGTGAACTCGACTTCTGGCAAGTAGATGATGTCGTCCGCGTGAACACATATGTCGATTATCGTTTGAGGGACACTACGCGCATCAGACTCGGTGTAAACAATGTGTTCGATCAGGCGCCTCCATTGGCTGATGAATCACGCGGTTGGTTCACAGAATACCACTCTGTCAAAGGACGTGATTTCTATCTGCAAATTCGCGCGACCTTTTAAGTGACGTATACTGGGGAGGCTGGTTCTCCGGCTTCCCCTATTCGTTCTGACGCTTCTCATTTAAGGATAATAATATGTTCAAGCGCGCAACATGGCTGATCGCATCGCTTTGTCTGGGCTTAACCGGTCTGATCGGTTGCGCGTCTTCTGGTGAAGTTCAAAAAGCCGCGTCCTCAACCAAATCTTTCACATTTAGCGGCTGGGCCGGGCCTGAGCTTCGCGTTTTCAGCGTCGAACCTGATGGTTTAGCCCCTGATGCGCCTGTCGTTTTCGTGATGCACGGGGTCAGGCGCAATGCGGATGAATATAGGGATAACTGGATAAAACTTGCTGAGACACACGGCTTTCGAGTTTATGCTCCCGAGTTTACACGGGAAGACTATCCAGGGGCAGAAGGCTATAATTTGGGCGGGATTGCGCCGGGGCAGCCGCGCGTCCCCGGCGCTTATGAAAGTTTGGAATCTCTCTTTGAGGCCCTTCGTCAAAATCGTGGGCTCACGGTCAATAAATATAGTGTTTTTGGGCATTCGGCAGGAGGGCAATTCGTTCATCGTTTTGCCTGTTTTGCAAATCCCCCGCGCTTGAACTTTGCCATTGCGGCCAATGCTGGATGGTACACGATGCCGGACGAAACAATAGCCTGGCCTTATGGTCTGGAAGACGTCGAAGCGGCGGGGTGCAATTTGCAGGACTGGCTTGAAAAACCGCTTCTTATCCTCCTCGGCGAAGAGGATACAAATCCAAAGGGCCGCAATTTACGGCGTACACCCGAGGCCCTCGACCAAGGAACCCACCGCCTTGAACGCGGTAAAACCTTCTATGCGGCTGCAAAGGCCCGCGCAGAAGCAGAAGGCTGGACCTTTAACTGGACACTGGCGACGGTGCCCGGTGTAGATCATGATAATGCCGGCATGGCTGTTGGTGCCTTGCCTTTCATTCTAGAGAATGCGCCAGAAACTGGAAGTCACACCGATAAATGACAAGACCAGCTACAGATCGAGCGCTCCACGAATGGATTGGTCTTATTGCCGGACCGGTTCTTGCGGGGTTAATCCTATGGCTGTTTGAACCGGCCGGCTTGTCTGTTGCGGGTCGTATGACGGCGGCTGTGGCGGTTTTAATGGCTGTTTGGTGGGCCACCGAAGCTATACCCGTTGCTGCCACCGCATTTCTTCCGATTGTTCTCTTTCCTGTATTAGGCATCCTGCCAATGGCGCAGACGGCACCCAATTATGCCAATCCAACGATTTACCTGTTTTTAGGCGGCTTCGTCATGGCGTTGGTGATTGAGCGCTCAGGCCTGCATCGGCGGGTTGCGCTTCTTGTTTTCAATCTTGTCGGGGTGAATGGCAGTTCGCTTGTTGGCGGGTTCATGCTGGCGGCTGCACTCCTCAGCATGTGGATATCCAACACATCAACGGCGCTGATGCTGTTGCCGATCGTTATGTCCATCATTGTCGTTGTACGCGAAACGATGCCGGATCTGGACAATAAAGCGCAACAGGACTTTGGCACGGCAATGTTGCTGGGACTGGCCTATGGAGCTACCTTGGGCGGGATGACGACATTAGTCGGAACACCGCCAAATGCTTTCATGGTCGGGTTCATGCAATCGAATTATGATGTCGAGATTGATTTTGCCAGATGGATGATGGTCGGGGTGCCGCTCGCCGTTATCATGTTGCCGATATGCTGGATCATGCTCACACGCGTATTATTCAAAGTCGGTTTCAAATCCTCTGCTGCCGCACGCCGCCATATTATTGGGGTGAATGAGGATCTTGGCCGACTTACAACAGCCGAATGGCGTGCCGGTCTGCTGTTTGTCTTTCTGGTCGCTGGCTGGTTATTACGAAAACCACTGGCAGAGCTAACAGGCATGGTCGATCTCACAGATGCCGGGGTCGCCATGACCGCCGCAGTTCTCGCCTTTATCATTCCAAGCGGCAGCAGGTCGGGAGCGCTAATGACGTGGGAAGAAACGCAACGCTTGCCGTGGGGCGTCTTAATTCTGTTTGGCGGTGGCTTGGCGCTTGCTGCAGGAATGAGCTCGTCAGGCCTGACGCTATGGATCGGGCAACAACTCGCCCCTCTAGGTACGGTTCATATCATCTTATTGATCGTTGCGGCGACAGCTCTTGTCATTTTCCTGACGGAGCTAACCAGCAATCTGGCCACGACGGCGACTTTCCTGCCAGTTATGGCTGCCCTTGCGGTCGAAACGGGGAATGATCCGCTCCTGTTTGTCATCCCGATAACCCTCGCTGCAAGCTGCGCGTTTATGCTACCTGTCGCCACGCCGCCCAATGCTGTCGTTTTCAGCTCTGGTCTTCTGTCCATTCCGCGCATGATCAGAGCCGGATTCGCTTTGAATATTATTGGTGTGGCGGTTCTATCTGTCATCGCGGTATTTCTTGCGCCGCAGATATTTTAAAAGGAAACGCCAGCCTATTATGCAGATCAGGCTAATCCTCTTTTGTCTCCTTACCCTAACAGCCTGTGCAATAGGCTCGCCACCTGTGCAAACCAATTGTGCGGTCGGTGATGTTGTCTTGTCTCTTAAGTATGAAGAGGCGCAGACGGTCTGTCATCGTGAGGGAGATACCGCCTTTCGACTAACTGTTAGACCTGAAGCGGAACCTATTAATCCAAGCCCTTGGTATGCCTTCACAGTGGAAACCAGATCGCCTGCAACAGTTACGGTCACTCTGGATTATGGCACTTACAAGCATCGCTATAGGCCCAAGAAGCAGATTGCGCCGGGGGTCTGGCAGCCGCTGCCGCTGGGACGTACACAGATCATGCAGGAAGGAACACAAGCGCAGCTCACACTGGCGCTAAGTACCGGACAACACCACTTTGCCGCGCAGGAAATGTTGGGTGTCACAGACCGTGCCGATTGGGTTAAAGCCTATACCGTGCGCCACGGTCTAATCTTGCGCGAGATCGGAAAGAGTGTTGAGGGGCGCCCGATATATGGGTTCACGATAGGAAGCCCGCAGCCCGGTGCGAACTTGGTTCTCATTCTTGGCGGCCAGCATCCACCAGAAGTCCCCGGAACACTTGGCCTGTATGCGTTCCTTGACGCGCTTTATGCCCAACCCTCCACGTTAGAGCGTGTTCTGGACCGTCATGTTTTTCTTGTTGTGCCGGACTTTAATCCCGACGGTGTTGCGGGCGGCCACTGGCGGCTGAACGCAGGCCTGATAGACCTCAATCGTGACTGGGGGCCGTTTACACAGCCAGAGACCCAAGCGGTCCGCGCCGAGATGGACGCTTTACTCACAAAAGGCCTGAAACCGAAATTACTGCTCGACTTTCATGCAACGCGGCGCACTGTTTTCTATACGCCGCCTGAAGGATTGACCCTTAAGCCTGCAACACTGGTGTCCGACTGGATCGGCGCATTGACAGAGGCTTGGCCCGGCGATGGGCCGGATGAATCGTCCAATCACAATCCCGACTTACCGACGGCAAAGGTCTGGTTTGCCGAAACCTATGGCGCGCCCGGCGTCACAGTTGAGTTTTCCGATACCTTTGACCGCGAGGCTTTGCAGGTTTTCTCCAAACTGGCGGCCGAAACGCTGCTTGATCTTTTTATAACCGCCACAGAAGGTGACAGACCATGATACGCCTCATCGCCCTGCTCGTGTTCTTCCTATTGTGGCTTGGCCCTGCAGCCTCTGCGCAGATCCGTGAGGCTCAAGACATATTCGCACAAGAGAACACGAACAGGCTTGTCATGCAGGTCGAAGCGGCAATTGCCGGAGCGCAAGCCGATTACGGGATCATTCCGCGTGAGGCCGCAAATGAGATCGCCGAGAAGGCAGACCCCACTTATGCCCCGTTAGACGAGATCGAAGCAGAGCGAGAGATTGTCCGTCACCGTATGGTCGCCCTCCTCAATGTCTGGCGTCGCAACCTTAGCCCGGAAGCCGCCGAGGCGCTTCACTTTGGGGTCACGACGGTTGATGTCTATGACACGGTGATGGTCTTACAGGTATTGGAAACCCTTGATCTTATTGAGCGTGAGATGCTCCTGCTGGAGGAAGAGCTTGCCTGCCTTGCCGCGGCGCATAAGCCCACGCCTATGATCGGTCGGACGCTTGGACAGCACGCTCTTCCGATCACGTTTGGCAAGAAAGTCTCTGTCTGGGCGGCCCAGAACCGGCGTAATCTCGAACGTCTTGACGAGGTTCGCGCCCGTCTGCGCCGTGTGGGCGTTCTCAAAGGCGCTGTCGGCACGTATCTAGGGCTTGGCGACCGCGCCATGCTGGTGGAACAAGAAGTATCAAGGCGGCTCGGCCTCGATCCGCCGGAGCCGGCGGACTGGCGCGCCGCCCGTGATGTCTTTGCCGAATATGCGCAGGTTCTGGAATTAATGGCCCGTTCGAATGCCTCCATAGGGGCGGAAGTCTTCCGTCTACAAAGCACAGATATCGGAGAGGTTTTTGAGAGGCGTCCCGCAACGGCTGTCGGCTCAAGCACCATGCCGCATAAGCGTAATCCGAGCCTATCAGAGGCCCTGATCTATTATGGCAGAACCATTCCCGCTTATACGGGGATCATTCTGTCGGACATGGACAACGCCCATGAGCGCGACAATACGTCGAGATCGAACACGACGCTTTCTGAGCTCAGCCTGGAAGCCGCGGCGATGATGCGTGACACGCGGCGTCTCGTGTCGAGACTTGAGATTGACACGGTCCGGATGAGGGCAAACATAGACCGCACAGACGGTATGGTCCTGTCCCAACGCATCGTGCTTCATCTGGCGGCTGTGATGAGCCGGGAAGACGCCGAACACAGGGTCACACAAGCCGCTCAAACAAGTCGTCAGACAAACACGTCTTTCCGCGTCAGGCTCTTAGGCGATCCTGTTCTTGGCCCGCATTTGCAAAAGGATATTGACGCCTTGCTTGATCCGGAGACTTATATCGGGCTCGCTGCTGAACAGGTTGATGCAACAATTGCTTACTTGCGTGACCAACGCGTTAAGGCTGGACAACCTGATATGACATTATGCCAGTAAAGTTTCAGGTATCAGTCTGCGCCTAGTAACCTTGTGACATGTTATGAGACAATATTTGCTTTAACGATTTTCAAAGCGGCCATTTTCAGATTTTTTTGTAGATGGTCTGCCCCCTCATGGTCCCTCGTTTGACTGGAGAGTTTATCGAGAT
>JAQWGO010000024.1 GCA_029238175.1 Henriciella sp.
CATGGAAGCGCGCATGGAAGCCGAGCAACTCGGGATTCGCGAGATTATAATTCCTTTCGAGCCCAGCCCGGAAGACGCGCAGATTCAGAGCTTCATTAAGCGGCAAAAGACACTTCTAAAGCAATCCTTGGATTTGGCAGAGGCCCGCGCAGGATTAACGGTTCAGCGAGCTGCGCAGGTTCGCTCCGAAATAGAAGGTCTTAATGGATCTATCGATAGCCTACGCGGTCAGCAGGTTTACCTGCGCCAGGAAATTCGGGACGCGGAAATTCTGACGGAGAAGGAATTGTTCGCCCGGCCACGCTTGCTGGCCCTTCGCCGCGAGGAAACAAACATTGATGGCCAAGTCGCAACGGCGCAGGCCTCAATCGCGCGCTTGCGCGGTCAAATTAGCGAGATCAAAGTTCAACGCCTAGAGCTGGAAGCCCAGCGCCAATCTGATCTGGCGTCTCAGCTTGCTGAAATTCGTGCTGAACTCTCCGAAAATGAAGAACGCTTTGTCGCGAACGAAGATGTCCTATCCCGAACAGTGGTTCGAGCACCAATTGATGGCACGGTCGTAAACTTGCAGTATAGAACCATTGGCGGCGTTGTAAGTCCGGCTCAACCAATTCTAGATATCGTGCCCAGCGATGAGCGCCTAATCATTGTGGCACAAGTTAATCCGATAGATATCGACATCATTCGGGCCGGACAGACCGCAAAAGTCACGTTCTCCGCCCTTCCGCGTAGCCTACCCCAAATTGACGGTAATGTTCTGCAAGTGGATGCCGATGTGAACGTTGATGAGCGCACCGGTTTGAGCACATTCACCGCGCGCGTCGAGGTCCCGCAAGAAACACTGGATGAGCTCAACATCACCGGAAAGCTTAAGCCGGGTATGCCAGCGGAAATTATGATTGAGACCGAATCTAGAACCTTGCTCGAATATCTATGGCAACCGTTCCAGGATACGTTCCGTCGCGGGCTTCGCGAAAGCGACAACGCAGATTCTTAAAAAAAGACCCTTCCGAGATTTGCGTAGAGAGGGAACTCAGGGGGGAGTGCAAATCTGGAAGGGTCAGGTGTTTAGGTGCTGGGGAGCACCCTTTGCTGGCTAGGCTATAGCCAGCAAATCATCGACAACGGAGGGTCATCGGTGATCTTATACTGGACAAATCTGGACCGTGGCGCAGACGATCGAATGCTCGCAACGGCTCAGTTGTGGCATGCGCAACTGCAGTATTTGTAAAACTCACGGTATCTGGCATTTGTCCCTCTAGGTCATTTTCCTATGGGAGAAATCTTACTTTAGATTATACTTATAATCCTAATCACAAATTCGTGATCACCATCCTCTAAGCTGTTGGAGTCTAGCAGTTCGCAGCAATTTGGATACGTTGCGCTTGACTTTGGCACATGACAAAGAACAGCTGCCACCATGCGGCTAGAGTTAACCGTCGATGCGCGTAAGGCTCGACTTGAAGCGCTTCCAGTTATCAACATAAACCTGCGCGGAACCTTTGATCAGCATGATCTGTTCCGGGCGGAGCTCTTTCACGACTTTTCCCGGCGCGCCCATGACGAGTGAGTTGTCGGGAATGACTTTGCCTTCTGGGATCAAGGCATGTGCGCCGATAATGCAATTCTTGCCAATGACGGCGCGGTTCAGCACCGTTGCACCAATTCCGATGAGGCTTTCATCACCTATCGTACAGCCGTGAAGCATAACCATATGCCCGATCGTGACGTCTTTTCCGATATTTAGTGGGCACCCGATATCGGTGTGAAGGACGCTACCGTCCTGAACGTTGGAATTTTCACCAATCGTAATCGGGTCATTATCCCCGCGAAGAACCGCATTAAACCATACCGAAGCATTCTCTTTAAGAATCACATTGCCCAGAACTGTCGCATTATCGGCGACCCAATAGTTTCCAGATTGCGGGGTTTTTGGGCAGATGCCGTCAAAATCATACAAAGCCATGTCATTCTCCAGTCACACGTTTTGCACGCGGATTATTTGTTTCACTTCTGATTAACCGGGTTAGGCTCTAATTCAATAAGCGATTCGAAAGGTCAGTTGCCAATGATCGGATGTCGATCACCGCATACGTCCCCGCCGGGCCACTCAGATGGTCTGGAACAGATTTCGCTCTTACGATTCCCGTCGCCGTTGCACCTGTCAGGTCAGCGGCTTTTTTGTACCCGAAATTCATTCCCAAAAGGAGACCATCATGGGTAAACGCGTAGCAACGAAACGCCAGAAAGCACAAGCCGCCTTCGACGCTTCTAACTTTTTTGACGACGGTGCCCGCGAAACCCAGCTCTACGCCATTCCAGGCGGCGGGCGAAAATGGGATCCGGCCGAAACGGATGGTAAGCCAAAACGTGTTGAGCCTGCTCATGGTGAACGCCAACAACGTTACCAGAAAACCGTCAAGCCACGCTCAGAAAACCAAGCGCAATTGATGAAAGCGCTTGATGAGAAGTCACTTGTCTTCGCCATCGGCCCGGCCGGAACTGGCAAAACCTATCTTGCAATCTGCAAAGCCGTTGAGGCGCTACAACGCGGCGATGTCGCAAGGATTATTCTTTCCCGCCCTGCGGTGGAAGCTGGTGAGCAAATCGGCTTCCTGCCTGGTGCTATGGAAGACAAACTCGCGCCGTACCTTCGCCCGCTCTATGATGCTCTTTCAGATCGCCTGAGCCCGCAGCAGCTTAAACATATGATGGCTGACGGAACGATTGAGATCGCCCCGATTGGTTTTATGCGCGGACGCACACTGAACAATGCGTTCGTGGTGATTGATGAAGCTCAAAACTGCACCTACACGCAGATCAAGATGCTGCTGACGCGTCTTGGCTGGCATTCGACAATGGTTGTGACGGGCGATCCGGCGCAAAGCGATCTTCTGCCTACACTTTCAGGCTTAGCAGATGCCGCTGACCGCTTAGAACAATTAGACGATGCAGAAGTCGTGCGGCTGCAGGGTCAAGACGTTGTTCGCCACCCACTTGTGGCGGAAATGTTGGACGTTCTGTAAGCTTCAATTCAACTCACAAAAAAGGGCGAGCCGTCTGGTTCGCCCTTTTTAGCTTGTGAAACCTGACGGGATTAACCCTCTAGGTCTTCTGCCAGAACAGTCATGTTCATCGAGTAAGATATCTCACC
>JAQWGO010000027.1 GCA_029238175.1 Henriciella sp.
TGGAGCCCGGACTTTCCTCCAGTGCGCAGTTACCTAGCGCACCAGCGACTGCCCAGCCGTCTGGTAAAGGCGCTTATAATCCAAGTCAGCAATTATACCAGATGGCCATTCTTTAGGCTTCGCCGAAATCAAGACAGCTGCGCGATGACCAATCGGACGCACCAAATCGACAGAATGACATATTGGACCAGAAAGAAACCAAACCGGATTCGAACCGCTCTATTTGAGGTCGAGATGATGTGGGTTGTTGATTGCGCAATGCGTGCGCCGACAAGCCAAAGCGCGAGCCCATCCGTGATAGCACCTAGCCCCAAAATTTGCGCCACAAGTATGACGCCCAGAACCACTGGTAGGTTTTCATAGCAATTAGCGTGCGCCCGGCACAATCGTCCTGAAAAAGGGGAAACGTCATCGCCGCTAACCGCAAATGAGTTGCCTTCCTTAACACCTGTCACCGTCAGACCGCCCCTTAAGAGTGCAATTCGTCCCAACAAGATAATTGTCCAAGCGCAGTAAAGCGTCGCCGCAAAGAGGGATGGATTGTCGATCATATCAAAATCTCCGTCGTCGTGATTAGGCTGCTTCTGGGGCGGCAAGAATCTGTTCGAAATACTCGCTATCGCCTAAATGCCGGATCGTAGAGATGAGGCCGTCTTGTAGTCTGATCAGCTGGAATTCGTGGCGCTGACCGATCTCATGGTGGATCACAATACGGCAGAGTATATCGTCATCGCACTTATAAACCTCTGTCAGCTCAAGACTTATGCCCAGCTGCGCGAAAGAGGCCAGCAGAGTAATGACCCCCATTTTGCCGCGATGTTCGCCGCTAATCCTTGTATCGCCAGGCTGATGCCACACGACATCATTGTGCAATAATTTGGACGCCGCAGGGGCGTCACTGTTTTGCAAGAGGGTTAGAAATTTTTCAGCGATCGCAAGAGACATGTCATAGCTCCGTTTGGAATTGGTTCGATCTTCCTTCTAAAGACAGCAAGCTGCCAAAAATACTGGCTGAATTGACAGTTTTCCGGCATTATCCGACAATGTTCAAAATCGTAATTCTTGCCTTCGATGGATGCATGGCAGGCGCAATCTCAGCGCCGGCGGATCTGTTCGCGACCGCCAACCACATAAAGGCGGCGCAAGATTCAGACTTTGTCTCCAATCCGTTATTCTCAATCATTACCGCATCCCCAGATGGCCAGCCTGTAAGCTGCGGCAGTGGACATACCTTTAGCCCCGATATGGCGATAAGCGATGTCGGACACGCCGATCTCGTGATTGTTCCCGGTTTACTGATCGCTTCGGAAGATGAGCTTCTCAGCCGAATTCGCGACCTTGGCACGATATCTGACTTCCTGATCAGGATGCATCAGCAAGGCAGCAAGATTGCAGCGGGTTGCTCCGGGGCATTTATCTTAGCTGAATCGGGATTACTGAACGGCGCCGAAGCCACGACGACATGGTGGCTTACTGAAGCCTTCTGCCGTCGTTATCCGGACGTGACTGTGCGGTCGCAGCAAATGATCGTCGAATCAGACGCGCTTGTCACCGCCGCAGCGGGGACATCGTATCTCGACTTTTCACTCTTGCTGATTGGTAAGTTTGCAGGCCCCCACATCGCGCGGCTGTGCGCTGCCTATCTGTGCATCGATGGGCCAAGGGAAGCCCAGACAGCCTATGCCATCCCACACTACCGGCAAATGCGTGATCCGTTCATTGAGAATGCGGACAAATGGATACGCGAAAATATGAGTTCATCGGCCGATATACCAGCGCTTGCAAAGCATTTGGGGGTCAGCGCTAGAACGCTTGTAAGACGGTTTAAAGCAGCGACGGGTCAACCTCCGTCTAGCTATATCCAGTCAATCCGCATTGATCGTGCAAAGTATCTTTTGCAGAATACGCGATCTGGAATTACTCAAATCGCCGGTGAAGTTGGGTATCAAGATGAAGATGCTTTTCGCCGCGCATTTCGGAAACTGGTCTCACACACACCCACATCCTATCGCCAGAAGTCTAACAGTTTTTGACCAAGACATTTTGCGCAATCTCCAAAATGTGGCTCACATAATCTGCCTGCGACCACCCACATTTCACGGTTAGCAATTGCCAATTTTGTATCGATAATAACATCCACAAAATGTCGGTTGCCTGCTCAACGGTATAGCTCGCAGTCAGATCATCGTCCGCCGCTAAAGCCTCGATCGCGGCCAAACATCCATCACGAACCTCCGCCATACGGTCATTCCACGCCGCCATTGCGTCGTCATCATCTGGCATCGCCAAGAATGCCGAAGCCATACAATCGACGCAGGGCAGATAGTTTCCCCAAGCCTCGATATATGCTGAGAGGCGTTCTTTGCCGGTGGTCGCATTTCGGCTTTTACGCAAGCGCTCATCAATCTCGTAAACCTCGTCTACGTAGCGCGCCGTCGCAATCAGGAGCTCTGCCCGGGTGGGAAAGTGCAAATACACCGCCTGCCGGCTGATCCCTGCCTCTTTGGCAATATCGCTCATCCTAGAGCTGGCACGGGGACTTTCATCCAGAATCTTCCAAGCCGCTTTCAGGATCGTTTCACGTGTATAATTTTTTTTGGTTGACATCATGTCAATCTACGCTCAATTGACACCGTGTCAACTTTACACTGTGTCAAGAAAGGTAAAACTATGACGAAGAAAATATTCATCTGGGTCGCCCACCCAACAACTGGCTCCCTGAACCACGCCATCGCCGATGCTTATGAAGCTGGCGCAAAGCAAAAGGGCGCTCATGTCCGCAGAATGAATTTGAATGAGATGACGCTTTCAGCTGACTTTGACGGCTATACTGGCTCAGCTGAACTGGACCCAGACCTAGTTGAATGGCAAAATTCAGTCGCTTGGGCTGATCATATTCTCATCATCCACCCATACTGGTGGGGTGCCATGCCCGGAAAAGCCAAAGAGGTTTTAGACCGCGCGCTCACTTCTAGATTTGGATTTAAATACAAGGCGCGCGGTTTAGGCTGGGAAAAACTACTCGCTGGCAAAACAGCCGATGCATTTATCACATCCGATACGCCGCCACTACTCGACATCTTGCTTTATCGAAAACCAGCGCGCCGCGTGATCAAAAACCAAGTTTTGGGTTTCTGCGGCGTGAAGGTCAAAAAAGTCGTGCAGTTTGGGTCAGTCAAACTCGCCGCGCCCAAGAAAATCCAAGGCTGGCTTAAACGCGCCGAAGCCATGGGCGCAAAAGCATCCTCTTAACACCAGCAACGGAGCTATATATGTCTAACCAAATCATCACCATTGCCTGCATATCTATCGGACTCAGCAGCGCGCTTGTGGCAGGTGTTTTCCAAGCCTTCTCAGAGTTTGTCATGAAGGCCCTCATACAAGCCAAACCCGCTAGCGGCGTGGACGCGATGCAAATGATCAATCGAACGGTTTTTAAAACCGTATTTCTGGTTCTGTTGATAGGGCTAACGCCCGTCACAGCGGCCATTGCGATATACGCGTATTTCAACATAGCAAGCCCAGCGACAACATGGATTATCGCAGGTGCGGTCATCTATGTGATTGGCGTATTTTTGGTCACGATGCGCGGGAATGTGCCTATGAACGAGCGCCTTGATAAGATGGATAATGACAGCGCCGAAACTTTTATCTACTGGACTGAATATGGCACCGTTTGGACCCGCTGGAACCATGTCCGCATGCTCGGCTCACTCGCGACGGCCATTTGTTTTATTATCGCTGGTGTATTGATGAGCTAGCATCACAAATTGTTCGAGAGATTTCATGTCCAAAAGCCTATTTGAAGTATTATGCCTTATCACTGGGGCCGCTTTCGCCATCGCATTTGCAATCATTGTCGTTCCGGCATTACTCGCGACGGGGGACGTGCCCGGCGCCTTTGCCGCGGGCTTTGTGAACCCGTTTTCAACCGGCTACTCAATTGATGCGATCCTGTGCGCCGTCTTGCTAATCATCTGGGTCATTTATGAGCGCAGCACGCTGGGCATCAAATATGGTTGGATCGCAATCCCCTTAAGCTTTGTGCCAGGCGTTGCGGTTGGCTTTGCGTACTATCTGATTTTACGGTCGCGATCGATAAAGGCAGCCTAGATCACTCTCCCCAAATCAATGGCGCGGATTTCGCACGTAGAAGCTCAACCAGTTCCTCATCCATAAAGCGGTACTCATCCGGAATATCGAGGACATGGAGGGCTTTGTAGCGCACCTCATCACGATATTGAGCTTGCAGGCGCGATTTGTGCTTCTGCTCCATAACGAGAATGATATCGGCCCAACGTAAGTCGTTCACCGAAATCGTCCGTTTCGCGCCGCGCACGGTTCCGGCGGAGCGAACGTTGAGCCCGCTCTCACGTTTAAATATCCCTTCGCCTGTCGGGCTGCGCCATTGGTTCATGGAGCATACGAACAAAACGTTTATTGGGGCAGCGTCTGCCATTTCCACCTCCCACGCGCGGTAGGGGAAAAACTTCCCCAACTGTTTGGCACGTTTCAGCTTCGCGGAACGAAAGTAAAGAAACCGCCATTGTTTTTCTTCATGGCAGGCACGTGGCGGTTGCTGATGCGTACGTCCGTCATGCTTACGAGCTCGCGCCCGCCGCCAGTCTCTGGTGCGTTGTGTCATTGTCTAATCCTCAAATATTGAACGGGTCAGCAGCCGCAGCAATACGAGGACGAGCTTCCGATAAACTCGCCATCATCAAAGTGCAAGGCAAATCCAAACATGCTTGCCGCGTCTCCCGGCTTCCTCTACCGCTCGGGCATGCGATCATTTTTGGTTGAATTCACCCTTGGGCGCGTCCTGATACTTCCTATTTGGGATGCAATCTGGCGTCTCTCGCAACCTGATGTGCGGATCGTGACTGGAGGGATTGCGTTCTATGCGCTCTTCTCAATTTTCCCGCTCATCTACCTGACATCGACCCTACTTTTTGTCCTGCTACCAGCGGAATTGAGCGGCGAGCTGGCGATTGCAATCAACCGTGTGATCACATCGAATGTTGTCCCGCTGACCGAGACAGACATGAATATCGTGACGGCGCTGACACCGAAGAACTTCACGTTCAATGTCATTGTCGCGCTAGTTTTGGTTGTATGGGCGGCCATGGCGGGCACCAAGGCGATGATTACCGGGATTAGGATGATTGCCGTATCCTCTCGGCCATCCGGCATCTTGCGGTTTCAGGGGATTGCGCTGCTTCTAGCTGCGGTCCTCATCCTGCTCGTCTGGTTTCTTGGCGCGTCTCAAATCATTCTAACCGTTGTACGAAATCAGGATGGCGGTCTTGCCTCCGAATTCGCAAGAGAGATCGCGGCAATTGCCAGCGCCCTTTGGGTCACCAAATGGGTTGCGACTTTCAGTGTCTTCTATTTGATTTTGGCGGTGTCTCTGAACGGCCGCGTTAGCAAAGGGTGGCCAATGCTCGCCGGGGCGAGTGTTGCTGCAATTGCATGGATAACTGTCACATACGGGTTTCAAATCTACCTGAAATATTCAGCGATTGATACGCTTTATGGCGCGCTAGCATCGGTTGTCGTGGGCTTTATCTGGCTGGCGCTAACGGTGAACACATTGCTTCTCGGAGCGGCTTTAGCAACCGCTTGGGACAGCATTCGCTCTCAGACAAAACTACCTTTGGAATAAGCCTCATGGACTTGAGCAATGCGTCTCAGGGTTAACATATCGGCGTCGCCGCTGACCCGGTCCTGCACCCAACGTCGCTGAAACGCCATGACCGTTTTCTGGGCCGTATTATCATACACGCCTGTAATCTCCAGATCATAACCGATCATTTTTAGGTCCGCCTGCAGACGTTCAACCGCCTCGCCCTTATCAGTGACACCCAAGCCCCGTCCGATCAGATTTAGGCCCTCTGTTGGCGCGTTCGGAACAAATCCGATGCCCGCTTTTGATAAGTGTTTCCACGGGAAATGCTCACCCGGGTCTTCTTTGCGCAGTGGTGCAATGTCAGAATGCCCGACGATCCGGCTAGGCGGGATATTCCAGCGGCTGAGAATGCCTTGGCACAGTTCAATCACGGCCTTGATCTGCTCTGGCGGAAACGGCTCAAGCGAACCACCCACGAGCGGGAATTCATGGCCGCAATTGACGATCTCAATACCGATTGAACGCGAGTTTAAGTCCGAATCACCCTGCCAACTGGATACACCAGCGTGCCAAGCGCGTTTATCCTCGCCAACCATTTGCGCGATCCGGCCATCTTCCCAAACCATATAATGGGCAGAGACTTCAGCTTCGGCATCACACATTCGGTCGAGCGCGGCCTGGCCGCTTTCCATGCCCGTATAGTGAAGAACAAGCATGTCGACCGGGAGTTTTCGGTCGTTGAAATTTGGGGATGGAACTGCCTCAATCTTCACTGCGCACTCCGCTGACTTTGTTGCCCAAGGCTGCCTCTGGCATTTTTGTATTTGGTCTCACCAGAATAACAAATACACCGCCAAGAGAAATCGCCGCGCCAACAACCAGTTGCAGGGTCAATACCTCGTTCAGCAGTACAATACTCAGCACGACACCCCAAACCGGGGTCATCAATGTGAGAGGCGAAATGAAAGAGACATCATACTTTTTAAGCAGATTATAAAAGCTACCATGCCCAAAGACGCTAACGCCAAGAACCGCAAACGCAGTCGCCGCCCAAACCCACATACCACCACTGGTGAAGGCGCCCCAGCCACCCGTTTCGGTTAGGCCTGATAGTATGAAAAGCGGCGCGAAACTGAACAGGCCAACCCATGCCTGCATCTGCAGAGCGCTAATCGGCGGCATACGCTTCATCAGGATACCTGCAGCAGACCCAACCACTGCCGAAGCCACAATATAGAGCAAGCCATAGCTGAAACTAAAAGTTGTCGGATCAACCGCGATCAAAACTGCGCCGGCAAAAGCCAGCATGATCCCAAGACCGCGCCGCCAGCCGACAACCTCCCCCAAGAACGCCATACTCATGAGCGTCGAAAACGGAACGCCAAGCTGTCCCACAACGGCAACAGAGCTAGCCTCAGAGGTGGCAAGACCCATAAAGAGTAGCGCGAAATGAACCGCGCCAATGCCCATACCGATCAGGAATAGCATTCCTAAATTCTTGGGAATTGGCCGCAGGAACCAGCACAGAACAAGCGCGATCCCAGCAAACCGCAGGGCGGCAAAAAAGATTGGCGGCACACCAGCATCGGCAATGACCCAACGGGTTACAACCAGATTAAGGCCCCAAACGAAGCAAACTGCGGCCAGCAAAGTGAAATCACGAAAACTCATATCCGCGCCTTAACAGGCTTTGCATCTATCCGCATCAACCATTCAGGCACCTTAGCCATGCAATAGCGCTTCTAGCGTTTCGAGCCGATCAGCTTCAGCAGCTGGCTTATCAAACCTTAAGCGATTGATCCTTGGGAACCGCATGGCTACGCCTGACTTGTGACGGGTAGAGCGTTGCAGCCCCTCAAACGCGACCTCTAGCACCATTCCATGATCCTTGGTGGCGGTCACGGATCGAACCGGGCCAAAGCGTTCAATCGTGTTATCGCGCACAAATTTGTCGAGTTGCTTTAGCTCCTCATCGGTGAACCCGAAATACGCTTTGCCAACCGGGGTCAGTTGATCCTCGCCATCAACGTCGCGCCATACGCCAAATGTGAAATCAGAATAGAAACTAGATCGCTTCCCATGCCCGCGCTGTGCATACATCATCACCGCATCGATCAGGAATGGGTCACGTTTCCACTTGAACCAAGGCCCTTTCGGACGTCCGGCTTCATATGTGCTGTCCCACCGTTTCAGCATAATCCCTTCTATTTCAGGCGCGGGCGGATTGTTGCGCGCAGCCTCTAGCGCAGCGATATCCGAAACTGAAACGATAGGGGATAGATCGATACGATCTGTTTTAAGTTTCCCAACAAAGCTTTCCAACCGCGCCCGCCGTTCGCGAAATGACAGATGGCGCAGGTCCTCGCCGCTATCATCAAGTATATCATAGGCGCGCACGAAAGCTGGTCGTGCCTCCATCTGTTTCTTACTGACGGTTTTGCGGTTCAGACGCTGCTGCAGCTCATTGAACGCGGCAACGCCGCCATCAGATGTTCGCACCAGAAGCTCACCATCCAAAGCCCCCTCAAACCCAAGCGCAGCGATGACATCTGGAAAAGTATGACTGATATCATCGCCCGTTCGCGTATAAAGCCGCCGCGTTTCGCCCTCTGATACGACCTGAACACGGATCCCGTCATACTTCCATTCCGCGGCAAAATGCTCTGCCGTAATCAAATCTGGATCAATAGCGTCTGGATTATCGCGATCTTTCTTAGGCACCAAAGGATGCGCCAGCATCACCGGCCTAAAGGGTGCCTCAATGTCAGGATCAGGCCGCTCGGCTTTGCCATCAAGCCAAGCAAACAAGCTCTCATATGGCGGCTCTAACCCGTGCCAAATTTCTTCAACCTCAGCAGCTTCAACGCCGCCATATTGGGCCGCCGCCACTTTCGCAAGACGCGCGGATACACCGATCCGCAAGCCTCCAGTTACTAATTTCAGCAAAGCCCAGCGTCCGCGTGGGTCAAGCGCATCAAGCCAGCCTTCAATCAGTTTCTCGCCTTCTGCCCGGGTCGCACCTGAGAGCTCAGCGACCACTTCACTCAAGGTGGGCACATAGTTCGCCCCATGCGACTTCGGCCAAATCAGGCTGACTGTTTCGGCAAGGTCACCAACATAGTCATAGGACAGTTTGAACAGCTCATGATCTACACGCGCTTCGACCAACCGGCGCACCAGTCCGGCCTTTATACCCGGCAAATCAATCTCGCCTGTAATCGCGGCTAAGGCCCAACCGCGTTCTGGATCAGGTTGGACTTGGAAATAATTCGCCATCAGCGCCAGCTTCGCATTGCGCGACGGCGTTAAGAGCAAGCGCTCTAGCAGATTGGCAAAATCTTCCATCACGCAGATATGGATTGGTCCTGTATGCAGGTCCAGCCACAAGCAGAATCAACGCGAATTGCCGTAACGTCAACTTTATGTTATAGACCAAGCACTGGAAGCTAATTCAGCTGGTCTGCGTAGTTCTTCAAGCTTACGAAACCCGTACCCAAAAGAGATGACAACGTCAGACCAGTCGCTTCTTCCCTAGCAAACCCTACACCTGATCACTTGCCCCTCTCTGCAGTGCGCCTTAGGAATCCGCGTAATTACAAAGGGAGCGCCGCATGAGCGACAGTATCTTTATTGGCGGTGCAGATGTGGACGGCACAGGTCAGCCAAATGGCGCGCAGCGTTTGCTCTTAAACCGCGCGAACCGCCACGGCATCGTCGCGGGTGCAACAGGCACGGGTAAGACCGTCACCCTACAAATCCTGTCTGAAGGCTTTTCGAATGCAGGCGTTCCTGTTTTCTGCGCTGACGTAAAAGGCGACCTTTCCGGCATTTGCGTCTCCGGCAGCCATGAGCATAAATTGCACGACAAGCTAATCTCACGCGCCACCAAGATTGGGTTTGATGATTACGGCTATGCCGCTACGCCGACTATGTTTTGGGATGTATTTGGTGAAAAGGGTCACCCTGTACGCACAACGATCAGTGACATGGGGCCTTTGCTTCTCGCACGTCTCATGGACCTCTCTGAAGCTCAGGAAGGTGTCCTGACCGTCGCGTTTGAATATGCCGACGATCAAGGCATGTTGCTCCTCGACCTGAAAGACCTGCGCAAATTGCTCAACTATATGGGCGACAAAGAAATCCGCGATGAGGTCAGCCGCGAATATGGTAATGTTGCACAAGCGAGTCTTGGCGCGATTCAACGCCGCCTCTTGGTTCTGGAGCGCGAGGGCGCAGAGTCCTTCTTTGGAGAACCAGCTCTAAACCTGCACGATTTTATGCGCACAACCCGCGATGGCCGCGGTGTCGTCAATGTGCTGGATTCAACCAAGCTAATCAACAGCCCGCGCCTCTATTCAACCTTTTTGCTATGGCTGATGTCAGAGCTGTTCGAGCAACTTCCAGAAGTTGGTGACCCAGACAAACCAAAGATGGTTTTCTTCTTTGATGAGGCTCACCTATTGTTCAATGACGCACCGCGCGCATTGCTGGAAAAGATCGAACAAGTCGTACGCCTGATCCGTTCCAAAGGCGTCGGCATTTTCTTCGTGACACAGAACCCGCGCGACTTGCCTGACAGCGTTTTGGCGCAACTGGGTAATCGCATACAGCACGCCCTTCGCGCGTATACGCCATCAGAGCGCAAAGGCGTGAAAGCAGCAGCGGACTCTTTCCGTGAAAACCCCAACTTTGATAGCAAAGAGGTCATAACAGACCTTGGCGTCGGCGAAGCATTGGTTTCCACACTGGATGAGAAAGGCGCGCCAGGCATCGTGCAGCGTACGCTCATCCGCCCGCCAAGCTCTCGCCTTGGCCCAGCCACTGATGACGAGCGAAATGCCGAGATTAAGGATAGCCCAATCGCAGGACAGTACGAAGCCGCTATTGACCGAGAAAGCGCTTACGAGATCCTGCTTGAGCGCGAAGAAGAAGCCGCTGAGGCGGCCGTAAAACTCGCCAAAGAAGAAGTGCGCGCAGCCAAAGAGCTTGAAAAGAAAAAAGCGAAAGCGAAGAAATCGCCCCGCCGCCGCTCAACCCGAATGACCACAACGGAACGTGCGATCAACACGGCGACACGGACATTTACACGAGACTTCACGAAATATGTCCTGCGCGGCATCTTTGGCGGACGCAGACGCTAATGATCCACTACAACCCGGATAAGCCGCATATCCTTGTGGATGCTGATGCTTGCCCGGTTAAAGATGAAATCTATAAAGTTGCCTTGCGAAAACAGGTTCCTGTAACGCTGGTCAGCAATAGTCATTTGCGTATACCACCGCATCCATTGCTGCGTCATATCACGGTCAGCGACGGCTTTGACGCCGCCGATGACTGGATCGCAGACCGCTCCACCCCAATGTCCATTGTTATAACAGCCGATATTTTGTTAGCGGAGCGAACGCTTAAAGCTGGCGCGATTACAATGGGGGGTAACGGGAAATTGTTCACCGAAAACTCCATAGGCTCCGCTATCGCAACACGGGCCATTATGGCCGATTTGCGGGCAGGTATAGGCCAACAAAATATTGGCGGTCCGGCACCATTTGGCAAAGCAGACCGGTCGCGGTTTTTGTCCGCGCTAGACGAAGCGCTCGTCAAACTTGAAAAATCGTAATCATTCCCTCGATATGAGATTTTCAAACAAAACCGCACCACCGTAACCCCGAATATTTGAAAGCCAACCGTCAGCATCGCTAAAATCAACGAACTGTGCGCTGGGTCGAAAATCACCTGTTCGGATGAGTGCTGCGGCAATCATTTTCTGAATTTCGTCGACGTTAAAGTACGATGTGTGGATCAATTCATCCCACGTCACAGCATTATAAAACACCTTGAGATCAAACTCGTCATCTTGATCTTCTGCCAACCCCAAGATCAATCGAAATCGTGCAACCAAATTATCCACTTTTCCTTTGACGTGCGCATGCATAGCGTCCGCTGGTCGGCCGTTCAGAGGTCGCCAAATACGCTCACTTCCATCTGGAGTAACACTCGCATGTGAAGGAACCTCTCCACGCACATCATGACCGAATGCCGTAGACCGTAGCGCGACGTCTACACTCCTATTGAACAAATCACGCACTTTTGGAACAAGCACCTTCTCAAGGAACGTGCTTAAGCGCAGCACGATCAAAAGAATTAAAACCAAAAATATGAAACCAAACACAACCAATACCAAGTCTCGTTCCCAACTATTCCCAAAGTCATGCCCAGCAACAATGCCAGTAAGCTTCACATAGAAGTTCTCTAATGCGTATAGCGGGTTTTCAAGCAATCGTAACGAAACGTTCGTTGCCTGCGCAATGGAGTCGTTATCACTGGAAAGCAGCTCACCAAATAAGGCATAAAACACGGACGCTGGAAGATGCGTTAAAAAGAACATGCTGACAACTAATACAGATATAGAAGTTGCGAGCGTACCCGATAACAATTTTTTGGGGGCAAGATCTGTCTTCACTTTTGTGGAGTTTTCGATTGCATTAATTACCTCATCGTCGCGGTGACTCAAACAAATCCATTGCGATTGGATTTTTTCGGAGAGGTACAATTTAGTATTAAATAGCTCTCTTCGACGCCCTATGGAGACCGCAAAACGACCGACTAAGTACATCAGAACGATCGGTAGGGAGACGGCCAAGATGAACAGCACGATCGCCAAAAAGCTGCTGTCATTATTTACGAGCGGATTTGGAATGTCTCGTTCTGCGCTCAAAACAATCTTACCGTCTCGAGATACATGCGTAAACCGGATTGAGAACCTCGAATCAAGCCTTCCATCCTTCCAGATTGAAAACTGAATCGGGCCCGGTAACTCGTCCCAAAGATCATATCTATCTTCTCGGGTTACAGAATAGGATTCGTTACAAAATTTCGCATTGACTAGATCTCGCGCATCCTCTCGAATTAATTTCAGGTTTTCATTGATGCAAATGTCAATAGCTCGCTCTGAATGTAAAAACGTACTTAAGAACAAAGATTTATCTTCGGAGGCAACTTCAAATAGAGGCGGCCGAATTCTGTCATTTGGAGCATGCTGACTAATCAACAAAAACCGGGCACCCAAATTGTAAGTGGTATCGGATAGAACAGGTATTTTGGCTGACTCTGATATAATGTCGCTAGGTTCGACATTTTCTGCCAAATCGATATCCCAAGTAAAATCATGAATGAGAAGACTATGAGGAGAAAACTCTAAACCGGTCTCAGTGCGAACAACCTCCCCCCAGCGCCGTAGTCTCTCAAATCTTTGTTCCCCGTATGGATCCTGCATGGTTACTTTTGAAACGGTAGAAAAGCTTTCGCTGTTAGGGACAGAGTATGATTTTGAACTGCTCCAACATTGGAAATTCATGCCAAAATTATTGTGGCAGTTGTTTGAGAAGAGCGGAAAAATAATCGCGAACAGGTACATCAATGAAAATATGAACAATGCTCGTCCGACCAACCCCAACTTGGAAAACAGTCCCCAGGATTTTCGAAAAGACAAAAACGGTGTCCCAACTGTGACCCAAGACCGCAAGTTGTTCAGAGGTGTGTTGCCTAACGTCGCCTGTAAAAGCGCCTCTTTGATCACAGACCCGCCGTGGCTGTGGCCTATTAAGTGATATGGAAGATTCTTTTCCTCGAACTCAGACAGAAGATGCTTATACAGCCTTTCCCCTTCCGAACGGCGATCAGTCTCAGAGTTTGCGCCAGTCCAATGAAATGGATGAAAACCGAAACTTCCATCGGCACTCTCTACGAGGCGATGAATTTCTTCTGCAAATGGGCTCTCTTTTTGCCACCATTGCTTGCCCGCATCTTCCCGCTGTGTATCGCCTGTCCCATGCACCGTGATAATACTAGCCATCACATCCCCCCAGACGCAGCATACTTCTGGATACTATTTTGCTTAGGAATTGCAAGTTTCCCTTGCGGAGCATCTTCATTTTAAGGGGCACATATCCTAGGTTAGAGCAAAGACGTCGATTAAGTGACGATCGACAATAATTCCACGGGAGGCGCGAGCCATGAAAGAGTATCTCCAATTCTACATTAACGGTGAATGGGTTGATCCAATTGAACCGCGCGCGCTTGATGTTGAGAACCCAGCGACCGAAGAAGCGTTTGCAACGATTTCTCTCGGATCTGCTGCTGACGTTGATAAAGCTGTTGCAGCCGCTAAAGCCGCTTTCCCAGCTTTCTCAAATACGAGTGTCGAGTATCGCGCAGCCTTGCTAGACAAGATCACTGCTGGCGTTCAAGCCCGCATGGGTGAGATAGCCGAAGCGATCTCTGATGAAATGGGCGCGCCAATGTGGCTTGCAAAAGCTGCTCAAGTTCCAGCAGGTATGGGCCACTTTGCGACCGCTGCAGGCATCCTTCGCAATTATCAATTCGAAGAAATGCGCGGCACCACCCTGCTTCGTAAAGAACCAATCGGCGTTTGCGGTTTCATAACGCCGTGGAATTGGCCACTGAACCAGATCGCCTGTAAAGTTGCACCGGCGATCGCAGCGGGCTGTACAATGGTTCTGAAGCCGTCTGAAATCTCGCCGCTTAACGCACTTATCCTGACCGAGATCATGCACGAAGCCGGTGTGCCAGCGGGTGTGTTCAACTTGGTAAATGGTGACGGCCCAGGCGTTGGCGCAGTTCTGTCAGCGCATAAAGACGTCGATATGATGAGCTTCACAGGCTCAACGCGCGCCGGCATCCTTGTCGCCCAAGCTGCGGCACCAACCGTTAAGCGTGTCGCACAAGAGCTTGGCGGCAAATCGCCAAACATCGTCCTACCGGACGCTGATCTACAGAAAGCTGTTGGTGGCGGCGTCATGCAAATGATGACCAATTCTGGCCAGTCTTGTAACGCCCCTAGCCGTATGTTCGTGCCAAAAGACAAGAATGACGAAGCTATGGCGATCGCTAAAGCTGCAGCTGAAGCAGTTAAGGTACAGATGCCACGCGAAGCTGACCGCGGTGCCATTGGCCCGATCTCAAACGCTAATCAATATCAGAAAATACAAGACCTTATTCAGGTTGGTATTGATGAAGGCGCAACATTGCTCGCCGGTGGTACAGGTCGCCCAGAAGGTCTTAATCGCGGTTATTTCGCGCGCCCAACTGTGTTTGGAAACGTCACGAACGAGATGACGATTGCCCGTGAAGAAGTGTTCGGACCAGTACTCGTCATGATCCCTTATGACACTGTCGAAGATGCTATCGAAATGGCGAATGACACGGAATATGGCCTAGCCGGTTATGTGCAGGGCTCCCCTGCCGAGGCTGCGAAAGTAGCGAACCGCATTCGCGCCGGTCAAATCCAGATCAACGGCCAAGGCCCTGACTTTAGCGCACCATTTGGTGGCTTCAAACAGTCTGGAAACGGACGTGAGTGGGGTGAGCACGGCTTCGAGGAATTCCTCGAAGTGAAGGCGGTCATGGGCGCTTCAGCGGCCTAAGCCAAGACCCACATAGAAACTCTTCAACGGCGGCCCTTGGGTCGCCGTTTTTGTATCAATTACAGGCGTGTATGAATTGCGCCCCACGGTTTTGGCAAAGACTAAGCTAGAGATGGAGCGCAACATTATTAAAGGGGGTTGCTCACTATGGAACAATTTATCGAACAGTATGGCCCAATGGCTGTATCGTTGGGAACGAATATTCTCATCGCACTCGCGATTCTCGTCATCGGTTACTGGATCGCAGGACGTGTCGGAAAAGCCGTTAAAGGCCTTGGCGCAAAGTATGAGAAATTGGACTCAACGCTCTTCAACTTCCTCGGAAGTCTAGCGCGCTACGTTATTCTAGCCTTCGTCTTCATTGCAGTGCTGAACCGTTTTGGTGTTCAGACCACGCCTATCATTGCGCTACTTGGTGCGGCTGGTCTGGCTGTTGGTCTTGCGCTTCAAGGTGCTATGTCGAACCTTGCCGCAGGCGTTATGCTAATGGTCTTCCGGCCTTACAAAGTTGGCGACTTTATCGATGCAGCTGGTAATTTTGGGAACGTCGAAGAGATTTCTCTCTTCACAACAATCTTGCGTACATTCGATCACCAACAGATCATCGTTCCGAACGGTAAGATCTGGGGTGAGCAAATCGTAAATCATAGTCACCACCCAATTCGCGGTGTGGAAATGACGTTTGGCGTGTCTTATGACAGCGACATCGATGCAACGCGCGCAGTGATCGAGAAAGTTTTTGCTGATCACCCTCATATTTTGGATGATCCTAAGGCCGATATCGCCGTATCAACTCTAAACGATAGCTCTGTGGACTTCATCACGCGCCCATTCGTTAAAGGCGAGCACTGGTTTGATGTTCGTTATTCCGTACCAGAGGCCGTCAAGAAAGCGCTGGATGAAGCTGGTATCGAAATTCCATTCCCGCACCAGAAAGTTATTCTGTTCAAGGGCGACGCGTAGCATTCTATAGATAACGTATTCTTCTACTGATGCTCATGATCCCCCCGGCCCTTTTATATTGTTCGATTACGTGTTTTAATAATTGGGTCTGGGGGGACTTATGAAACAACTTGCTCTAACTATATTTATCGCTTTTTTTGCTTTTACTTTTATGCAAGCTTGGGCACAAAGGCCGGATCAATCCTTAGCTCTTGAATCAAGTCCGACACAATCACTTGATAGTCTTGAGACTACCTTGCAAAACGCGCAGGCTGATGTTGAGCTTGCCGACATACTTTCAAAAGCAGATCAGGCTCAATTCTCAAAGCTTAGCGCCGAAGTTTGGTCACGGAAACTATCTGAGCAATCAGGAGATCTGAATATTGATGCCCAGAAAATGCTTGAAGCCGCACGCAATTCCCTACGCCTGAAGGCAGACGACACGACGAGACTTGAATTTTTCAAACCGATTGAAACACCTTTTTTCAAACCAATTTTCGACCCTGAAACGGGTGAAATTACGGAACTTGAGGTCAATGAATTCAAGGATCTTGATCGTCAAAGCGCCCTGAAAGCAATTGAGGCTCTAAAAAAAGCCTGCGGAGGAAGCTCTGCTTGTGACCCCAATCCACCACGTCCCAAAATCCCACCAAAACCACGCCAGCCAGAACCGGTCATAGACCCAGCAATCTGCGAGACACTGTGTGATGCAGGCAAATGCCCCGATAGCTGTGAGGGAGGACAGGATGACTAAAACCGTCTTTCAATTCATTTCATGTCTGATTCTGTGTATTACATTTTCAGCGATGACGACCGCTCAAGAAGCCGCTCCCACCGAAACGGCAGAAATAATTTGTGAGCAGCCAAACCCAAAACAGACAATCCTCTGCACCAAGATAGACGAGCTTGACGAAGTTTCGGACGAGCTCTTGAGCCTTGTCAATAAACTCGTAGCCTATAAAAAAGCTCTGAACTACGACATTGAGTTGCAAAATAAAGATCGCAAAGGTCACGCTCTTGCGATTGAAGCCTACTGGGAAAGTCAGGCCCGCAAACAGAAATTAAGTGCCTCTGTTTATGAACGCCAACAACATATAGGCTGGCGTCTTGAAGCGATGACATGGCTCGTGGTTCTCGCGTCCCTTATCTTTATTGCAGCCCAACTTGTCACTGCCATAAAAATGAGCCGCGAGGATGTCGTGTCTGAAATTGAGATCAGTGCGACACATTTCAAACTGAGAAGCCAAGTTATTGTTATTATCGTTCTGATAATCTCACTTATCTTCGTATCACTCTTCTATCGTTATGTTTACACGCTGGACCTTCCACCAAATGAAAACACAAAGCCAATATCATTAGTCAGTGATCAAGAAAAAGAACCGGCACCCAGCCGATAACGGGTTACCGGTTTAAAGTTTGAAAGCGAACGCGGAGCATCAAAGGGGCGCTCCGCGTGCGCTCCCCCCACCAAAGTCTTCAAACATGTTGGCAAAGCGGTGACTGTGACCAAAGTCACAGAGTGGACATTTAACTGGCGTTCAGCTTGCATATGTTAATAGAATATGAATGCTGGCTTCAGAAGGTGTCTCGACATGAAAAATTCTCGTTTACTGACTGCAATCGCTGCACTTGCCGCACTTGGGGCTTGCGCGACAGCAACCCCATATCAAGCGGCGCATGATGGTGCCCGCGGCTATACCAATCAACAGATTGAAAACGATCGCTGGCAGGTCAGTTTCGCAGGTAACAGCCTGACTGATCGGCAGACTGTCGAGACTTATTTGCTCTACCGCGCCGCCGAACTGACCGATCAGAACGGTTTTGATCATTTCCGCGTGGTTCAACGCGAAACCGAAGCAAACCGCAATGTCGTTCCAACGGGGTTCGGTGCATACGATCCGTTCTACTCAGGCTTTCATTGCAATTACAGGTTTTACGGTCGATCAGGACGCCTACATGGCTTCCCGCGCCGCCACCTTGCCTCTTCACGTCTTGGGTTCGGCAGCCCGTTTGGATATCATGACCCATTCTGGGGCGGGTACGACTATCGTGAAATTGTTCGCTACGAAGCGACATCCGAGATCATTATGGGCAAAGGCCCTAAGCCAAATGACCCGGAATATTTCAATGCAGACGAGGTCATTATGAACCTTGCTGGACGCATCCAGCGGCCTGAAATTGGATAAAACTAGTCACAAATGAACATAACAAAAAGCCCGCCACTTCAGCGGGCTTTTTGCTAATTTTATGATCTGGTTCTAACGCGGTGCCATGCGGATCGCGCCGTCGAGGCGGACGTCTTCACCGTTAAAGTAAGCATTGCGGCACATCTCTACCGCCAGCGATGCATATTCGTTTGGATTACCAAGGCGAGCCGGGTTTGGCACCATGGCGCCCAAAGCTTGGCGCACATTTTCCGGTGCACCCGCTAGAAGCGGTGTATCAAAGATGCCTGGCAAGATTGTATTCACGCGGATCATTTCGCGGCTAAGGTCGCGAGCGATAGGTAGGGTCATGCCGACAACGCCGCCTTTCGATGCAGAATAAGACGCTTGTCCAATTTGCCCATCTTCAGCCGCCACAGAAGCCGTGTTGACGATCGCACCGCGCTCGCCATCGATTGGGTCAAGTGTCGCCATTCCAGCAGCGGACTTCGCAATACAGCGGAACGTCCCAACCAGATTGATCTGAATGATCATGTCGAACTTATCGAGCGGGAAATGCTTGATCTCACCCGTTTGTTTGTCACGGCTTACCGTCTTAACAGCGTTGCCTGTGCCCGCGCAGTTAATCAAAATACGCTCCTGACCAATGGCTGCGCGTGACTTTGCAAAACCAGCATCGACGCTTTCGTCAGACGTCACGTTCACATTGCAAAAGACGCCGCCGATTTCAGCTGCCACAGCTTCGCCTTTTTCCTCATTAAGATCGAAAAGAGCACATTTTACGCCGTGGCTAGACAGCAGACGTGCTGTCGCTGCACCAAGCCCTGAAGCGCCGCCAGTGATGACGGCTGAGATGTTAGAGTTGAGTTCCATGAGGTATCCTCCAATATGTTTGTTGTAGGCGATGTAGAAGGAAGAGTGGCACTGGCCAATGTCTGACCCAACGGAAATCATCATAGAAAACGGCGAAACCGTACCAACGCAGGTCCCTTTAGCGACCGAGCGGCAGCAAAAACGCACCCATCGTAAGTTGCTACCAAAGCTCTTGCGCGTGGCTGGACGTATTCCTTTTGCTGATGATTTAGCAGCGGCATATTATTGCGCCCTCGACCCGAAGACGCCAGGCAAAGTCAAAATGGTGCTATTCGCAGCGCTTGGATATTTCGTGTTACCTATCGATGCGGTACCGGATGTGTTGGCGGGTTTGGGCTTTACAGATGATGCAACTGTTTTGGCCACCGCACTGGGCATCGTCGGTGTTCACATTCAAGAACACCACAGAACAGCAGCCGCGAGGCTTCTGGGCTTGCCGCAAAAGGCTTCGACTTAGCTTCAATGCCAATTTTTCTGGGGTCTTTAGCTTGCTCTGTCATTTACGGGCTATTTTTCAGCAATAGCCATCCAAGTGTTCAACGCGTCGTTCTAAAAACTGCCGCGACCTGCTTATTGACGGTTTGGGCTTATTTGGCTGGCGCGCCGATGCTTATTGTATTGGCGCTAGCGTTTAGCACCCTCGGCGATGCGTTTCTTGGCGCAAGCGAACAGAAATTCCTGCTCCCCGGCATGGCGGCATTCTTTGTGGCGCATGCGGCTTACGTGCCGCTGTTCTGGGATCACGCAGCCGAGCAGCGCCAGATATGGCTGATCTTCATCCAAATCATAGTTACGATTGGGGGCGCCGTCTTCGTTCGCTCCCTTATGCCTTGGGTTGAGAAGACTATGCGCCTGCCGATGATGGCCTATACGATCATCATCCTGCTGATGGTGAATGCAGCGCTACGCCTTGATCCAGTCTTATGGGTCGCGGCCTTGGGAGCTTGCGCCTTTGCCGCTTCGGATACGATCCTGTCCTTTGAACTTTTCCGGCTAAAACCGAATGAACCGGTCCGCAAAATCACGTCCCGGTTCATCTGGTTCTTATATTTTGGTGGACAGGCCATGATCGCTTGGGCCGTTGTCCAATTCAACGCTTAGCCAATAGGCGGGTCGAAACTTGGCGATACAGGCAGGATTTCCATAACGCCCGTTTCAGAGTTCGGGTCGATTTCCATAATCGCCAGAGAGCGTTCAGCCGTACCATCACTGCGGAACCGGAACAGTCCGTTCACGCCCATGAAGCCATCGCGATTGATCAGCTCCTCTTGGGCAAACTCACCATCGGCCGATAGCGCAACCGTCAGGGCTGCGGCATCATAGGCGACAGCTGCAAGTGAGCTTGGCGCGGTGCCGTACTGACGTTTGTAGCGCGTTTCGAAATCAGCCACTTCTATAGATGGCGATGTTGGAAACCATGCTCCGCGCAAGCTAGGCTCACGCCATACGGCTGAATCGTCCCAATCACTGGTTCCAAGCATTTTGACGACACGCGTATCGACGCCGTGATATGCGAGCAACGGTGCGATACGGCGCAGACGCGTGCCGCGTTCCGGAACAAGAACAGCAACTTTGCCACCGCGTTTGACGGCACTTTCCACTGTTTTTGCAAAATACTCGGCCTCGGTAGATGGGCTGGTTGTCGAGGACGGATAGAATGTAGTTGTGATCATAACGCCGCGATTACGGGCCACTTCTTCCTGCATGGCTTTCTCAACCTTCATGCCAAGCGAGCTCTGCGGGCCGAAAAAGGCAAACTGGTCGTACCCCCGAAGGGAAGCGTACTCGACAATCGCAGCGACCTCTTCTTCTGGCGCGATGGACGCGAGCCAAGCGCCATAGCTTGCGACCGAACTGTCATTTGAGAATGCGACAACAGGTTTGCCCTCTGGCGCCATGATGTCGCGAACGCTGGCGACGTTCGCACCAAAAAGTGGCCCAAGGATCAGATCAACGCCTTGATCTCTCAGCTCTGTAGCTGCCGCTTCGGCCTTGCTTTGCGATCCGCCTGTGTCTTTCGGAAAGAGGACAAAATCCTCATACCCTTGATCAAACAGAGCGAGCTCAATGCCTGCCAACATGCCCTCAGCTTGCTGACGAACGCTTGCACGCGGGTGTGAGAAGGGCAGCATCACGCCAGCCCGAACAATGTCCCGGCCTTGCATATGCGGGGGCGTATAAGGACCGGCCTGCTGAATATCTGACCCATCAGGATCAGTGATATCTGTGTCACCATCGCCGATATCTGCCGGATCAGTTTCACCGCCAGGGATAGGGTCCACGCGTGGATCACCCGTTGAAATCGGTCCAATTGGTCCGGGCGCTTGGGTGGCGCATCCTGCTAAAGCGAGGAATGCTGCAAAAAACAGGATTGGCAGGGGCGCTGAACAGCGCGATGGTACCCGTGATGTCATCTAAAAAACCCTCTTCCTCTACGCCTGAAGCACGCGACATGAGTCGCGTATCAGGCGAACCTAAATCCGGGGGGCGCGGCGCGCAACCGCTAGACCCCGGTCTTTACATTGTTTCTACACCCATCGGGAACCTGCGCGATATCACTTTGCGCGCGATCGACACACTGAAAGCAGCCGATGAAGTGTTAGCAGAAGACACACGCGTCGCCCGCCGCCTGTTAGATGCCCACGACATTCGCGCCAAAGTCAGCCCCTACCATGACCATAATGGGGCAAAGCGCCGCCCAGAGATTATGTCAAAGTTAGAAGCTGGCGGAAAAATCGCGTTGATCAGTGATGCGGGTACACCACTTGTTTCTGATCCCGGCTGGAAACTGGCGCGAACAGCACTTGATGAGGGGTATAGGGTTTTCCCAATCCCCGGTGCATCAGCTTTACTCGCCGGCCTCGTCGCCAGTGGTCTTCCCAGTGACAAGTTCATGTTTTGCGGTTTCCTTTCGGCAAAAACTGGTGCGCGCAAGAAAGAAGCCGCGGCTGTGGCGTCAGTTCCTGCAACCTTGGTGTTCTATGAAAGCGGGCCGCGTCTCGCTGCAAGTCTTACCGATCTAGCAGAGGTTCTGGGGGCAGAGCGCGAGGCCGCTGTTGCGCGCGAACTCACCAAACTCTTCGAAGAAACCCGCCGCGATACCCTCACAAATCTGGCCGCTCACTATACAGAGCATGGCCACCCAAAGGGTGAAATCGTTCTATTGATTGGCCCCCCACTCGAAAAAGAAATAACCGAAGAAACAATTGATGACGCGCTGCGGGAAGCCATGCGTGACAAACCCCTGAAGCAGGCGGCAAACGAAGTCGCGGAACGTTTGGGCATTCCAAAACGAGATGCATACCAACGCGGCATAGCTCTAAAAGATGGCTAAACGCACACGGCAAACACGCCAGCAGGCCGAACGACGCGGCCGTCTTTCAGAACACGCCGCAGCCCTTCTACTTCGCCTCAAGGGTTACCAAATTCTGGCAGAACGCGTCAGAACACCTGTTGGTGAAGTCGATCTAATCGCGCGGCGCGGAAGCACACTTTGCTTCGTTGAAGTAAAACAACGCAAAACAACCAAACTCGCCCAAACGTCGGTGCCGCAAAAAAACTGGATGCGCATTGCGAGTGCTGCTGCGACCTGGGCATCAAAAAACCAAGACCATAGCGCGCTCAATTGGCGCTATGACTTAGTCGCCGTTTCACCACGATATTGGCCTACACATTTTAAGGATTATTGGCGCCCTTGATCCCCTGCCCCAATCTTGCCCAAACACTCTATTAAGCCACAGCCTTCAGAAGCACCGAGACCTCAATGGAGAGCTTTATGACCAAAAGATTTGCCAACCTTGGCCTGATCGCCCTTTTACCACTTGTGACAGGATGCGCGACCGCTGTGGTTGGCGCTGCCGGCGCAACTGCCGTTACCGCCACACAGGAGCGCTCATTTGGAGAAGCCGTTGATGATGCCTCAGTATCCAATCAGGTTAAAACAAAGCTCCTCGCGAACGGCAGTCTTGGAGAAGTTGATGTCGAAGTTGCAGGCGGCCTCGTCCTGCTATCTGGCCGTGTTCAAACCCCGGAATTGCGGTTGAAAGCTGAAAGCCTAGCCTGGTCAGTTAAGCGCGCGACGGACGTTGCCAACGAAATCCGAATTGAATCACCCGGTGGATTTTTCGCTAATGCCTCAGATGAGATCATTTCAGCGCGTGTTCGTGCTCGGTTACTTGGTTCCTCGAACGTGAAAGCAAGCAATTTCAATGTGGAAACTTATGGCGGCACAGTCTATCTGCTCGGCGTTGCCAGCTCTGCCGCTGAACTCGAAAAAGCAGCTGAAGAGGCCAGTTATGCGGGCGGCGTTCAGCAAGTTGTTTCCTATGTCCGCCTTCGCAATGCACGCGGACAAATCGTCCCTTATCAATCATCTACGCCTGCACCGGAAAATCCAAATGAACTGTTAGGTGGTCCGGGCAGTTAACGGCTGGCTAAACACTAACGTGAGCGCATCTCAACAAGTCTGACTTTGCAATCATCGCAATCAAGCTCATATAAGCGGTTCTAAAGTTTAGGAGCTCCCGATGAGCCTGCGCGTCGCCATACAGACTGACCCTCTTGAAACCGCCAATGTGGATTCAAACACCACATTTGCCCTTGCAGAGGCGGCGATGAAAATTGGCGCAGAGCTGTATGAGTATCAGCCGCAAGACCTGTCTTACAATGCGGGCCGTATCACTGCGTTTGCGCGGCCTATGAAGGCTCAGCGCGTGAAGGGCACCCCGGCAATTTTCTCTGATCGCCGTGTGATCGATTTGCGGGGCGACGTTGATGTCATCCTGATGCGCCAAGATCCGCCGTTTGATATGGCGTACATAACGGCATGTCATATTCTTGAGCTTTTGAAGCCCGATACGCTGGTGGTGAACGATCCGGCGCATGTTCGCTCTGGTCCTGAAAAGCTATTTCCTCTTCTGACCCCTGAGTTCACGCCGCCAACCCTGATTTCTCGCGATCGAAATGAGATCAATGCGTTTCGCGATGAACATAAGGATGTCATCGTCAAACCGCTTTATGGATTTGGCGGCGGGGACGTTTTCCATATCAAACCGGGTGACAGCAATTTCGGCTCGTTGATCGATCTTTTCCTTGGCCGAACGCGCGAACCTTTGATCGTCCAAGCCTTCCTGCCTGCTGTTGCGGCCGGAGATAAGCGAATCATTTTGATCGACGGCGAAGCGGTTGGCGGGTTCAACCGCGTTCCGCAAAAAGGCCATGCACGTTCAAATCTCGCGGTTGGCGGCACCGCCGAACCTAGCGACCTTAGCGAAGCTGACATGGCAATCTGTAACGCAATAGGCCCAATTCTAAAGGCAACTGGGCAAGTTCTCGTCGGAATTGACGTGATCGGTGGACGCTTAACCGAGGTGAACAACACGTCTCCAACCGGGGTTCAACAAGTGCGGGACTTTACAGGGCGCGATCCAGCGGCAATGTTCTGGGATGTTGTGCAAGACAAGCTTGCAAAGGCATGACCCTGAGGTCACTATCAAAGGCATGAACATGAAAGCTATTTCTCTCGCGTCCTTGCTCGCTATTGGCCTCGTCGGCACCGCTTGCTCAGACACACCAGCGCAAACTGAAGAAGTTGCCGTCGAAACGCCCGTCGCAACAGAAATGGCTGCGCCGGTCGATGACGGTTTCAACTTACGCATTCCAGGCACAGATGCCGATGCGCCGGTCGCAAATGATGGTTTTAACCTCTCCATTCCGGATTCAGGCTCAACGATTGCCAGCGGTGAATTTAATCTACCGTCAGATATTCCGGTAACAGATGGTCTTGCAGACATTCCGGAAGTAGATCTTGGCCTTCTTGAAGACACTGTTGAAGAAACCGTCGAAACACCAGACGAAGATGAGATAATTCGAATAGAATAGAATTTTGTTCTTTATTTGTTCCTAATCTATGTTATTGAACCCCTATCACTTGATGGGGATCAAAAATGGTCGCACGCGTCACAACATTCGCATTTGAAGGCATCGAGGCCAAACCTGTAGATGTGCAAATCCACATTGCTGGCGGCAACCAACCCGCCTTTATGATTGTCGGCTTGCCCGATAAGGCAGTGGGCGAAAGCCGCGAACGCGTGAGAGCGGCCTTTAGTGCCATTGGTCTTGCACTCCCCCCAAAACGTATCACCGTAAATCTTGCGCCTGCTGACCTTCCCAAGGAAGGAAGCCACTATGATCTGGCCATCGCGCTCGGGATTATGGCGGTGATGGGCATCATCCCACAAGATGCTATGGATGGGCACGCTGCGATCGGCGAACTCTCGCTCGATGGACAATTAGGACAAACGCTCGGTGTCCTTCCCGCGGCTATGAAAGCGCTTGAACTCGACTTGCGGTTGATCTGCCCTGAAGTCTGCGGCCCGGAGGCTGCTTGGGCAGGTGAAGGCAACCTAGCCGCACCAAACCTGATCAGCTTGATCAATCATTTTAGCGGTCGCAGCCCGCTATCCTGCCCACCACCCGGAGAATTGGCAGACGGACCAGCCATTCCAGATTTGCGGGATGTTAAAGGGCAAGATGGCGCAAAGCGAGCTTTAGAGATTGCCGCCGCTGGCGGTCACAATTTACTGTTTTGTGGCCCGCCCGGATCAGGAAAATCTATGCTGGCGAAGCGCTTACCCGGTCTTTTGCCGCCATTATCGGCAAAAGAACTTTTAGAGGTTTCGCAAATTCAGTCTGTATCAGGCTTGCTTGAGCGCGGCGAACTATCTCGTACTAGGCCTTTTCGGTCTCCCCATCATAGTGCTTCTATGGCAGCCCTCGTTGGCGGCGGAATTAAAGCGCGGCCGGGCGAAGTATCTCTCGCGCATCATGGCGTCCTGTTTCTCGACGAGTTACCAGAATTCTCAGGACAAGTTCTGGATAGCCTTCGCCAACCCCTTGAGGATGGAGAGGTGACGATCTCGCGGGCAAATCGGCATGTAAAATACCCCGCACGGTTCCAACTTATTGCCGCGATGAATCCTTGCCGCTGCGGTGGCGGCGCCGGAGACGGGGCTTGCCGCAAGGGACCGCGCTGCGCAGAACAATATCAAGCGCGCCTATCAGGGCCATTCCTCGACCGAATTGACCTCTTTTTCGATACGCCAGCGGTCACCGCTATGGATTTAACTTTACCACCACCTGCTGAAGGCACCGCTGAAGCTGCAGCGCGCGTTCAAGCAGCACGGGCCATTCAAACTGAACGGTACGGCGTACCCGAGACATCGAATAGAAGGCCTGTGAACACCGATGCAACGGCTGATCTATTGTCCAAATATGCTGAGACGGATGAGGGCGGCCAAGCGCTAATCGCTGATGCAGCGGCGCGTCACAATCTATCTGCACGTGCTTATCATCGGGTATTGAAAGTTGCGCGCACGATTGCCGACTTGGACGGCGTCGGTAGCGTTCGCAGAATTCACATCGCTGAAGCGCTATCCTACAGACGTAGAAAACCGTCCGAAAAGCCGGGCGTGACCGCAAATGCGCTTGCCCAATAAATCACAGGTCGTTTAAACGAATCCTCAAAGGCTTTGTGTCATTAAGTTCGGCATGAGCGATAAAGACACATCCCTGACACCAGAGCAGGCCTTTTTGGCCACGACCAGTCACGAAATCCGTACGCCGCTAAACGGCATACTCGGAACTGTGTCTCTATTGCTAGAAACTGAGCTGGATCCTGCTCAGCGCGAGTATGCAGAAGCGATCCGCCAGTCGGGCGGGCGATTGCTCGACCTGCTGAACAACATCCTAGATTTTGCGCGGCTGGATGCAGGCGCAATTGATCTAGATCAAACCAGCTT